>NZ_JBHWKX010000021.1:0-1771 GCF_042730885.1 Streptomyces sp. NPDC059909 | reverse complement strand
CTTTTTTGCTCCTTTTTTCGCCCCCAGTGTCCTTTGGGGGGGGGGGTTTGTGGGAAACGCTCTCCCCCATGGGGAAGGGCTCCCTTGCCTGGGTCTCCCGCCCCCCCTGGCCCAAGGGCGCCCCGCGGCCTCGGAGCCAGCGACCTGAACGACAAGCTGAGCAAGGCCTGCTCCGCAGTCGGACACCTTGCGTACAACGATGCGCCCGACCAGGAGAGGGAGCAGGAGGCGGAAGCGCAGGACCGAGTAGGTGCTTTTCGACCTCAAGCCGCAGGTCAGGTCGACTGTGTTGCTCAGTCGTTCTGTACCTCCAGTTCAAGCGACGGGATTGGATCTCACGGCGCGGGGTACCGCGCGACCTCGTCAACCGAGCGCCACGCCAGGTCGTCAGCCGGGACGGCGGGCAGGGCATCTCCTCCCCCGATGAAGGGAGCCACGGGAGCCGCTCAATCCGCCGGGCCCGGCATCGCGCCCTCGGCAAGCTTGATGCGGGTCCAGACGTTCATGTTGACGACGACGGCGACGATCTCGAGCATCTCCTCCGGGCTGAAGTGCGCAGCGAGCGCGTCGTGGAAGCGCTGGAACGCTGCGTCGCGGTCGGTGTCGGCGGTGCGGGTGAGCGCCTCGGCGTAGCGGAGCGCCGCCTGCTCGGCCTCGGAGTGAAGCTCGGTCTCCCACCACGCGGTCAGCGTGTCGATCTTGGCTCGGGGGATGCCCGCTTCGCGCGCCGCTTTGTAGTGCAGGTTGAGGCAGTAGGTGCAGTTGTTGAGCTGCGAGACCCGCAGGCGCAGGAGCTGGGCGAGGCCGCGGTCGATCCGCAGTTCCGCTGTGTATCCGAACGCATCCGCGCCCATCCGAGCCATGCCGATCAGCGCCTCGTTCCCGCTCGCGTCGAGCCGGCGGTTCGCGATCTGGACATCGTCAGTCATCTCGTTCCTCTCTGTGCTCATCGTTCCCCTGCCCGCGCTTCCGGGCCCCGCTCCGAGCCGCTCGGTCATCTATGACGAACCTCTGTTCGAGCCGGTCGAGGGGACGCGCTCGCGGCGTCGGGCGGCTCGGCGAACGCGATCAGGGATCTCTGTGAACGGATTGTCGCTCCAGCGCCGTCTCGATATGTCGTTTTCGACACGCGAAACTGAAACGGCGGCTTCTGCCTCGTGAGCCACACAGTCCGCCCTGACCTGCGGCTTCGAGGTCGAAAAACACCTACTGAGTCAGACGGTCTACTACGTGGCGGGTTTGAGGAGGCCCGAGACGGCGCCCCGTCCTCGCGTGGAGTCCGTCCGTCAACGAGCGCGGGTGTGCACGAACCGCTCGTGCAGCTCCGCCAGACCAGACGACCACCGGCTCGCATCAGCCGGCATCACATCCCACCCCATAACCAGCACGACGAGGCCGCTGCCAACCCGTCGCGACAAAGACCGTTGCAGTACTAGCCCGGGGCAGCCCGGAGAAGGCCAGCAGTCGCATCTTCCACGCCCCACCCCCTGGCTGCCGGGCCATGGCCCATCCCAGGTGAGAGTCGCATCGGCCACTGGTGGCACCGACGCGCGGGGTGACCGTCTTGAAGTCCAGGATTGGGCAGCAACTCCCCCACCGTTCGTGTCCGACGGATGCGCAACAAGTTCCTCGAGGGGCGAGCAGTTGCTCATCCTCGATGCCGTCCGTGGCATGGGCTCTCGGCAACGGGTGAAACGAGGGCCACGGACGGCGGATGAAAAGTGAGCCACTCTGCGATCTCTTGATCATCCTGACTTCACTGGTTCTGAAG
>NZ_JBHWKX010000020.1:115610-119748 GCF_042730885.1 Streptomyces sp. NPDC059909 | reverse complement strand
GTCGACTGCCTGTACCAACGAGCTCCGTTGCTCTGCGTCGGAAATTGTTCAACGGGCTTGCGTGACCTGCGAAAACGCTAACTACCCGGCCTTGGGCCTTGTCCCCAAGGAGTGGATATCTGTTCGTATCGTTATGCGGCAAGTGTCGTGGTAGCTGACTGCTGTTCGTAGGCGATCGGTGCTTGCTGTCCGTTCGCCGAGTGTCGGCGGCGGGTGTTGTAGCGCGTGGTCCAGCGGAAGACCGCCAGGCGGCAGGCTTGGGTCCCGTCGAAGCGGCGGGCGCCACGGAGCGTTTCGCGTTTGAGTGCCGCGTTCGGGTTTCATCCGCTGGCCGCATGGTGCGCCAACACCACCGAGTCCCTGGCCATGCACCTGCGGCCGGGGAATTCCGGAGCGAACACGGTCACCGGCCACGTCCGTGTGCTCACCGGCGCCCTCGCGCAGATCCCCAGTTCCTCGACTGCGAAGATCCTCATCCGGGTGGACGGGGCAGGATCCACTCACGGGCTGCTGGAGCACCTGGAAGCCTTGAACACCACGCGGCGCACGGTCCGTTACACCGTCGGCTGGAAGATCACCGACGACGACGAGCGGGCCATCGCGAGGCTGCCCGAGGCCGCCTGGGAGACCTCCGTGCACCAGGACGGCAGCATCCAGGAAGGCTACTTCGTTGCGGAGCTGACCGGGGTGAACACCCGTGAGGGCCGACCGGAGGGGATGCGGCTGATCGTGCGTCGCGTCCGCCCCTCTCGGCGGCACCTGAAGAAACTGACCGCGTTTGAGAAGCAGACCGGCTGGCGCAACTGCGTTACCGCGACCAACATCCGCCACATATGGGGCATCGCCGGCTCGGGCCACGCCCAGTTCCTGGACGTGCTGCACCGCACGCACGCGTCCGTGGAAGACCGGGTGCGCACCAACAAGGCGATGGGCCTCGGCAACCTGCCCTCCGCTTCCTGGGAACATCGCCGCCGATCTCGACGCATGGCTGCGGCTGCTGTCCCTGCACGACATCGACGACCTGGCCGACGCCGAGCCGGACACCATGCGTTTCCGCCTCTACCATCTGTTCGCCCGACTCGCCGACGACGCCCGCCGCCGCTTCCTGCGGATCAAGCGGACCTGGCCCTGGGCGAAGGCGTTCACCACCTGCTGGCACCGGCTGACCGCCCTACCCGCCGTCGCCTGACGCCCAGACCACCCGCCCAGCGAGACAAGGAAAGGAGCAGACCTGCACGACCTCCGGGTGGCGTGGAACCCCGGCGCAGCCGCAGCGACACGCGAAGGCCCCGCCCGCGATCACGCGGAACAAACAGGGCGAACCGGCGGCCCGGTCACGCACTCACGGCCGCTGAAAAATCAAGGTTAACACCCTGTTCGCGGTTGGTTAACGCCTTAACCGCGACGATGAGCCGTGTCCCTGGAGAACTGGAGGCACGACTATGAGGACCGGTACGGAGTACCTGGAATCTCTGCGTGACGGGCGTAACGTCATCATCGACGGTGAGCGCATCGACGATGTGACAAAGCATCCTCTGACCCGTGGCTACGCCGCACAGGCCGCACGCTTCTATGACCTGCATCACGAGCCCGAGAACCAGGCCTCCCTGACCTTCGTCGACGAGGACGGCACGCGACGCCCGATCGGCTGGTTGTATCCGCGAAACCAGCACGACCTCGAACGGCGGCGCGACTACGCCAACTCGGTCATCCGCAGCTTTGGCGGCGGCGCGTTCGGCCGCCTCCCGCAGAGCAACAACGGCAACTGGTACGCCCTCGTGGACGACACCGCCCCTTGGGCTGAGCTGTCCAAGGACACGCCCGCGACCGTCGACCTCGCCCGCAACATCATCGCGGACTTCGAGGCCAACCGCGACGCGGACCTCTGGACGGTCCCCCTGCTCAACGACGTGCAGCGCGACCGCTCGGACCCCTCGGTGGCCGCACGCAACCCGATGCTCCGCGTCAAGGAGCGCAATGACGAAGGCATCGTGGTGGCCGGCTGGAAGGGGGTCTCCACGGCGGTCATATTTGCCGACACGATACTGCTCGGCAACATAGTGAAGCCCGGGACAGAACCGGAGCACATCATCTGGGCGAGCGTCCCAGTGAACCACCCGAAGGTCACGCACGTGGGACGCCGTTCCAACGCCACACCCGCCGAGTCCGGCTTCGAGCGGCCTCTGTCAAGCCTCGGCGACGAGCTCGACTCCATGGCGTACTTCGATGACGTCCTCATCCCGTGGGAGCACATCTACCACCTGGGCAACGTCGATCACTCCAGGTTGTACGCGCAGCGTACGTTCGATTTCGAGCACGCCGACACCCTGCACCACATGATCGTCAACGCGGAGCTCATGACCGGACTGGCGGTCCTCGTCGCACAGTCCACCGGAACGGCTCAGCACCCGGTCGTGGGATCCGACATCGCCGACCTCGTCCGCTTCCACGAGACGCTGCGCGCCTTCAGCATCGCTTCGGAGGCGACCGCGTTCGTGACGCCCAGGGGGCTGTGCAAGCCGAACAACATCTTCTACGACTTCGGCCGCGCGCACTACCTCGAGAACGTGGGCCGGCTGACGGAGAAGCTCGTGGAGATGTGCGGCCGCTCAGCGGTGTTGTCGCCGAGCGAGAAGGATTTCGAGGTTCCCGAGATCGGCACCAGGCTTCTGGAGATGTTCCACGGCACGACGATGAGCGCGCACGACAAGGTGCGGCTCTTCAAGTTCGTCCAGGACCGGTTCCTCAGCGACTGGGCCGGACGCTTCAGGTCGTTCGAGAGGTTCCAGGGCACGCCGTTGTTCCTCATCAAGCTGCTGACGATGCAGCGCATCTCGACCGACCCCGGCGGCTCCATCACCGAACTGGCCCGCGAGGCAATCGGTCTCGGCACCTCCGACGAGATGACCGCACGCGCCGTCGCGGAGCGGAAGGAGCTGTTCGGCTCGGTGACTCCCGTCGCCACCGAGCCCGCGCCCGCTCGGGCCGCCGCAGCCAACCAGGGCTTCTCGCTGGACGACAAGGATCAGCCCGACTACATAAAGACCCAGGACGCATGACCGCCACCGACGTGCTCGGCCCGCAAGATCCCGCGGGCCGAGCACACCGGCAGCGTACTTCGCCCGCCGGCGATTCAGGAGGCCGTCCATGAACGCGGTCTGGATGCCTTCAACGGGCGTTGTCACGTTGTTGGGAGTGTGAGTGCCTGACGGAGGGCCAGGGCGTGGTCGGCCTGGGGCGATGGCCTGGACGACAGCAGCGGCCAGGACGACCCGGCGGTGATCAACGGCTACAAGGCGGCCCGCAACCGGCCGGTCACCCGCAGCCAAAAGCAGGTCAACCAGCTGATTGCCGCGGTGCGAGCACGGATGCCCGCGACGATCTCCTCGGGACGGGCCCTCGTTTCACGGACCGACGTCGACTGCTGACAGTGGCACGCCGCTTCCCTCCGGCTCGGTGCTGCTCTGCGCCGATGCACAGACCCCGCAAGCGGGTGGGCACCTCCCGGCTCACAAGGACAGAATCTGACCTATATGCGGTGCACGATGTCCCACATGACGACTTTCCGTGGGCTCGCAACCATCCGTTACCACACCGACGACCTGGCCGCCGCCCGTGCCTGGTACACCCGAAGTCCTGGGCGTGGAGCCGTACTTCGAACGCGCTGAGTACATCGAGTTCCGGCTCGGCGACCACCTGCAGGAGTTCGGCATCTCACGCACCCCCTCCGCCCCGGCCGGCGTGGTCGCGTACTGGCATGTGGACGACGTCGACACGGAGATCGCGCGGCTGCTGAAGCTCGGCGCGAAGGAGCACGAGCCGCTGCGGAACTACGGCGACTTCCGGGCCGGAGCCGTGCTCGACCCGTTCGGCAACATCCTCGGGGTGATGCACAACCCGCACTACCTCGAGGTATTGAACGAACGCGGCTGAACCGAATCCGGCGGGTGATGACGCCCACACGCGGGTTCAGGCACTGAAGTTCGGACAACTGGAGCAGCCAGTCTTCAGCCCCGCTGCCCGCTCGGCGCACGGCCAAGAGCGGGCGTGGGCCGAGGCTGTGGTTTTTGTCGTTTCGGCGCGTCAAGAGGACTCAAACTCCCTGTGGCAAAGGCAAGTCATCCGTGGGGGAGCTTCT
>NZ_JBHWKX010000020.1:107406-115600 GCF_042730885.1 Streptomyces sp. NPDC059909 | reverse complement strand
CGGGTCCTTACCTGTGCGCGAAGCCCCATGTCTCTCCTTGCGTGTGTCGCCGGGGGGGGGGGGCGCTCCCCTTCCACTCCCCCCCCCCCCCACCCCCCCTCCCCCCCAGAAAAACAACAAACCCCCCCCCCCCCCCGAGCCTGTGGTTGTCGTCGTGCCGGCGCGTCGAGAGGCCTCAACTTCCCTGTGACAAGGCCAGTTCGTACGTGGTGAATCTCCTGCTCCGCCACGGGAACGACCACCTGTAGACGTCTCGCAGACGGTCACGACGTCAGAAGCGCACCGTCCGGGGCGCCTGGCGGATCGGGGTGAGGAGCGATACGATCACCGTGATGATGACTCATTCTTTTGACAGATTGGGGGTCCCATCCGCGCAAGGTGAGTGCTGATGCTCACTCAGACCGCGAATGGGGATTCCCGCCTTTCCTTCTGGCTGCGCGTGCGTGAGTTCGCCGTGCCGCCGTCCATGATCGACACTGCGACCGCCCGCCGATGCGTCGGGGACTGGGCGGGGGCGTGCGCCGCCGCAGGTGTCGATGTCGATCTCAATCTTCATGCCGTGGTGCGTAGCCATGGCCAGGAACTCGCAGCCCGGGTCCGGGCCGATCTCCGTCATCTGGCGCCTGACCTGTTGCGCTGGCACATGCCGAGGATCGCTCCCAACGGGCTGCTGCGCCCAGGTCTGACCATCTCCCTGGCTCGGTACGACGCCGCGGGGCGTGACGGCGCATGCCCGGTGCACCTCGTGGCCCGGACGCCGCCGGCCTGGGCGGATGCCGGTCAGCGGATCAGCCTCGCGCTGTGGGACGGAACCCCTTCCGAAGCCGGCGCCTCCCGGCATCCGCACCCCCGTCCCCACCAGCGGTTCCGCCTCGATCTGCACCGCCACCTCTGGGATGCCCGCAGGACCGATGAGCTGCGGATCCGGTCCGGGGCCGATCGTCTGCCCGCCGACGCCCGCCCCGTGCCGGACCCGGAACTGCCGGAGACGGTGCCGCAAGGGCACCGCTGCGCCGTTGACCGGTGGGCGGCCGAGGCGGGGATTCTGCTCCACGCCGAAGGGCGGTCCACCGGTTCTGTCACCGTGCGGTTCGGAGCCCGGCGTCGGCTGGTTCTGGACCTGGTCGAGGACAGGGACGGCGTGGCGCCGCCCGCATTGCGGATCGCGGCGGCGTCGGCAGACGGTGGCTCCTCCGCGCTGCCCGTCCTGCCCGACGCGGCGACCTGGGTGCTGCCCGACCTGGAACTGATCCGCACCGGTTCGATCGAGGTCGATCGGCTGCACCCACTGGTCGTCCCGGCACTCGTACCCGATCATTCGCCGCTCGGTCCGCCCCGGGTGCCGGACCGGGCAGGGCAGCCGCGCCTCGTGGAGTGCCGGGGAGCTCAGCACCGCATCGGCCTGGTCAACGGGGTACTGGTCCCGCTGGACCATGACCCGGCCGAGGTCCGGCGGGAGGAATTGCTGGCCGCGCTGACCGGTACTCCGCTTCCCTGCCTGCGGGCGATCGACGAGGCGCACCGTCATCCGGACTGCCTCACCGGCGTCCGCGAACGCCTGGACCATGGCGACACCGCCGGTGCGCTGGCCGTCGTCGAGGGCCTGCTGGGCCCCGACGCACTGCTGCGCACCGGCGCTCTGCGGGACGAGCTGGAGACGGCGGCGCTGCGGCGGATCACCTACGGGCTGTACAGGTCGGGTCTGATCGGACCCGGACCCGGCCGCATCCGCCCGGATCGTCGCCGTCGCCGCGACCACCGCTCACACCCGCGCCACGCGACCTCTCGCTGACCCGGGGACCTCCGTCCCCCTGCACCCACTCGGCTCACCACGAACCCATAGGTGATCACATATGCCCACATACACCCCGTTCGCTGCCACCGGCACCCCCTCCGACCCGGTCCACGCCTCCCAGCTCGACGTCGCAGGCGAGTTGCTGACCCTGCTGCGCGACGCCACCACCGAACCGCGCCCCGACATACAACTGGAGGCCCTGACTCTGGCCGTGGCAGCCGACCTGCCCGTGCTGCTGTGGGGTGAGCCGGGGATCGGCAAGACCGCGGCCCTGACACAGCTTGCCGCGGCCCTGGACCTTCCGCTGACCACAGTGATCGCGAGTGTGCACGAGCCGTCCGACTTCTCGGGGCTGCCGATCATCGGCGACGATCCCGCGGAACACGGTGTCCCGATGGCCCCGCCGGACTGGGCCGTGCGCCTGGTACGGGCCGGCCGCGGGCTGCTGTTCCTCGACGAGCTGTCCACCGCGCCTCCGGCCGTTCAGGCCGCGCTGCTCCGCCTCGTCCTCGAGCGGCGGATCGGCGCCCTCCAACTGCCGCCCGGGGTCCGGATCGTGGCCGCCGCCAACCCGCGCTCCTCGGCGGCCGACGGCTGGGAGCTGAGCCCGCCTCTGGCCAACCGATTCGTTCACCTTCAGTGGACCCACGACCACGAGGTCGTCGTACGCGGCCTCGGTGGGACCTGGCCCCGGGCGACCCTGCCACGGCTCGACCCGGGGAAGCTGTCGGAAGCCGTGGACTTCGCCCGCCGCGCGGTGTGCGGGCTCCTCACCGCCCGCCCCAAACTCGTGCACCAACTGCCCAGCAGTGAAGCGCGCCGGGGCGGCGCATGGCCGTCACCCCGGAGCTGGGAGATGGCCCTGTGCCTGATCGCCTTCGCGACCGCGGCCGGCTCCTCCCGGGAGGTACTTTCCCTGCTGGTCAGGGGCACCGTGGGAGACGGTCCGGGGCTGGAGCTGCTGGCCGGCCTGGACCGGATGGACCTCCCGGACCCCGAGATGCTGCTCGCCGACCCGGCGGGGGCCGCCCTGCCCGAGCGCGGGGATCTGCGCCAGGCCGTGCTCGACGGTGTGGTGGACGCGGTCCGCAAGCGCCCGGAGAAGTCCCGCTGGGACGCGGCGTGGGCGCTTCTGGTCCGGGCCGTGGAGACCGGGGCCCCGGACCTGGTGGTCGTCCCCGCGACCACCCTCGCCACGCTGCGCCGGGAGGACTGGGACGTCCCGGCATCGATCGAGCAACTCGCCGGAGTGGTGTCCCTGTCCCGGCGAGCGGACCACGCGGTGGCCCGGACCGCGGTCGCCGCGAAGGCCGGCCGGTGATCCAGGACGCACCGGGGGCACTGGACCTCGACAAGCTCTTCGCCGCCCGACTGCACGCCGCCCGGGTCCGGCCCTACTTGGCGACGGCGCTGTACGCCCTGCACGCCGTGGAGTCGCGGCGGGTACCGACGATGGCCGTCGACCGGTACTGGCGGTGCTATGTCTCGCCGGCGTTCGTGGATCGGACGCCGGTCGAGGAACTCGCCGGGGTATGGGTGCATGAGGTCTCGCACCTCCTTCGCGACCACCACGGGCGCAGTGACCGGGTCGCGCGGGAGCGGGAGTCGACCGGCGCGGGGGAACGGCTGCGGATGAACATCGCCGCGGACTGCGAGATCAACGACGACGTGTTCGGCGATGGGCTGGTCCGGCCCAAGGGCGCTGTGCGGCCGAGATCCCTGGGGCTTCCCGAGGGGTGGCTCATGGAGGACTACCTGCGCAGGCTTCGGATCGAGCCCCTCACGCTGAGCGCCGCCTGGCTGGACTGCGGCAGCGGCGCCGACGGACTGGAACGGGAGTGGGACCTGGGACCGGACGGCGCGCACGGCCTCAGCGAGCAGGAACGGGACGCGGTCCGGTTCCGGGTGGCGCAGGCCATCACGGGCCGTCCGGGGAAGACACCGAAGGGGTGGCAGCGGTGGGCAGAGGAGGCGTTCCATCCGCCCCAGCCATGGCGGGAGTTGCTGGGAGCGGCGGTCCGCTCGGCGGCCTCCGGCCCGGGCGCGGGCGAGGACTACACCTACGGCCGGCCGTCGCGGCGCTCGGCCGGGGTGCCCGGCGCCATTCTGCCGAGCCTGCGGCGCAGGCCGCCCCGGGTCTCCGTGGTCGTCGACACATCCGGGTCGGTCAGCGACGCCGAACTGGGCAGCGCGATCCTCGAAGTCGCCGCTATCTCCCGTGCCGTGGGCGGCCGTCGCGACCTGGTCACCGTGGTGCCGTGCGACGCGGCGGCCCGGATCGTGCACCCGCTGTGCCGCGGTGAGGGAATACCACTGCTGGGCGGTGGCGGTACGGACTTGCGTACGGGCTTCGCCAAGGCGCTCACATCACAGCCCCGACCCGATGTCATCGTGGTCCTGACCGACGGACAGACACCCTGGCCGAGCACGCGACCACCGTGCCGGACGGTGGTGGGTCTGTTCCCTCGGCATCATGCAGCCGGCTCGTGGGACGAGGGCGATCCCGATTACGTTCCGGACTCGCCGCCCGCGTGGGCACGAGTGGTGGTCATCGGGTCCGCTCCCGCCGTTCGGTGAGCCCCCTCAGCAGCAGCGCGCAGTCGTCGACGTACGCCTCGACCGTCTGCCGCGAGAACTCGCGCCCGTACCGCGTGCACAGCCATGCCTTCTACTTATGCGGACTTCGCCGGCGCGATCTCCTCGATCAGGACCTCGACGAGCGCCTTGATCTCGTCACGGATCGGGCGTACGGCCTCGACGCCCTGGCCGGCCGGGTCGTCCAGCTTCCAGTCCAGGTACCGCTTGCCGGGGAAGACCGGGCAGGTGTCGCCGCAGCCCATGGTGATGCAGACGTCGGACTCCCTGACCGCGTCGACGGTCAGGATCTTCGGGGTCTCGGCGGAGATGTCGATGCCGACCTCGCGCATGGCCTCGACCGCGGCCGGGTTGACGTGGCCGGCGGGGGCGGAGCCCGCGGAGCGGACCTCGACACGGTCGCCGGCCAGGTGGGTCAGCCAGCCTGCGGCCATCTGGGAGCGGCCGGCGTTGTGGACGCAGACGAACAGGACAGAGGGCTTCTCGGCCATCGGAAGTCTCACTTGTCTCATGGGGAATGTCGCACGACGCATCAGGCAGGCATGACGTCGGTCCGTGATGGTGTCAGCCACCACGGATGTGACAGTATCAGCCCATGATGACGTCAGTCGACACTGAACTGATCCGGGTGCTGGCCGACCCGCTCAGGCTCCAGATCGTGACCCTGCTCGCCCACGAGACCCTCTGCACCACGCACCTCGTGGAGGAGACCGGGGCCAGGCAGACCAACCTCTCCAACCATCTGCGGGTCCTGCGCGAGGCCGGTGTCGTGGAGACGGAGCCGTGCGGGCGCTTCACCTACTACAAGCTGCGACCGGACGTCATCGAGTCCCTGGCCGGATCGTTCGCCGAACTCGCGGCCACGGCCCGGGCCGCCGCCGAGGCCGACGTCAAGCGCTCCTGCCCCTGACAGCAGGGCACCTGATCACGGTGCCACCTGACTGCGGAACCCCTGATCGCCGCGCACGTGATCGGCGCGCCCTGACCGCCGCGCCCGCCGCGTCCGTCGCGACCGCACGCACGACTGCACGCATGACCGCACGCATCGAGGAGCCCTGTTGAGCACCGCTGAGGCCGTACCCGCAACCCCTGCGGAGTCCGGCGAGCCGTTGGCCGAACCGCACCCCGCCCCGGGCGCGACCCCGCCCCCTGCCCCGCTGGTCGCCCGGGCCGCCGCCGAACTCGTCGGCACCGCCGCCCTCGTCGCGGTCGTGGTCGGCTCCGGCATCCAGGCGACCGGGCTGACCCAGGACGTCGGCCTCCAGCTCCTGGCCAACAGCCTCGCGACGGTCTTCGGGCTCGGCGTACTGATCGCCCTGCTCGGCCCGGTCTCCGGGGCCCACTTCAACCCCGCCGTCACCCTGGCCGAGTGGTGGACCACCCGCCGCGCCGGCGCAGGCGTCACCGCGCGCGAAGCGGCCGTGTACGTACCCGCGCAGATCGCCGGCGCGGTCATGGGCGCGATCCTCGCAGACGCGATGTTCGGCGAGCCGCTCGTGAAGTGGTCCACGCACGACCGCTCGGCCGGACACCTGCTGCTGGGCGAGGTCGTGGCCACCGCGGGCCTCGTCCTGCTGATCTTCGGCCTGGCTCGCACCGACCGGCTCCGCTTCGCGCCGGTCGCGGTCGCCTCGTACATCGGCGCGGCCTACTGGTTCACCTCGTCCACGTCCTTCGCCAACCCGGCGGTGACGATCGGCCGCGCGTTCACCGACACCTTCGCGGGCATCGCCCCCGCATCGGTCCCGGGCTTCGTCGCCGCCCAGCTCGCGGGTGCCGTCGTGGGGCTGGGGCTCGTGGCGCTCGTCTTCATGCGCGGCCGCACTGCTGAGGCCCGGCCCCCAGCATGACCCGACAGGCGCAGGTGGTCGTGACCTCGCCCATGTTCGCCCGGCTCACCACCGGCGGAGTCGCATGGGGCGACGGCACCCGCGCCGAGGCCGACGCCGTCGTCCGGTGCACCGGCTACCGCCCCACGGTCGCCCACCTGGCACCGGTCGGCCTGCGCGGCCCACGCGGCCGCATCCCCACCGCCGGCACCCGGGCGATCGGGGAACCTCGCCTGCACCTCCTCGGTTACGGCGACTGGACCGGCCCCGCCTCGGCCACCCTCATCGGCGTCGGCCGCCCCGCGCGGGACGCCGCCCGCGCGATCGCCGAACTGCTGCGCCGTTGAGGGGCGCGCCTCTCAGGACAGTGTGTCGATGACCTGCCGGACCTTGACGGCGACGTTCTCGGGCAGCGGCGCGTAGTGAATGCTGGGAAGGATCTTCTGTCCTTCCTCGCTGGCCGTGTACGTGAGGAATGACTTCAACGCCGGCAGCGTCTCCGGCCGATTGCCCTTGTCGCAGACGATTTCGTAGGTGACCAGGACGATGGGATAGGCGCCTTCGGCGCTCGTCGCGTAGTCGAACTTCAGCGTCAGGTCGTCGCCCTTGCCCACGACCTCGGCGTCGGCGATGCCGGCCGATGCGGTCTCGGGGCTGGCCTCGATGGGCTGTGACGCCCCGGTGTCGATCCTGACGGTGGGGATCTTGAGCTTGGTGGCGAAGGAGAGCTCGAAGTAGCCGATCGTCCCCTCGGCGTTGCGCACACCGGTCGCCACCCCGTCGGAACCGGCCGCGGAATGGCCGCCCTTGCCCTGCCAGGCCTTCTCCTTCGGGTACGGCCATGCGTCAGCGGCGGCACCCGACAGATAGGCGTTGAGGTTCTGCGTCGTGCCCGAGTCGTCGGAGCGATGGATCGCCTGGATCGGCTGGTCGGGGAGCCGGGCCCCCGGGTTGAGCTTCTTGATCGCCGGGTGGGACCAGTTGGTGATCTCCGAGTCGAAGATCTTCGCCAGTGTCTCGGCGTCGAGCACGAGATCGTCCACGCCGGACAGGTTGTAGCCGATGGCGATCGGACCACCGACCATCGGCAGATCGATCGCCTTGCCGCCCGGGCACAGCGCCTTCGACCGCTCGACGTCCGCGGGCTTCAACGCGCCGTCGCTGCCGCCGAAAGCGGTGGCCTGGCGCATGAACTGGGCAACTCCGGCGCCGGAGCCGAGAGGGTTGTAGGCGATCTTCACCGACGGACACGCCCGCTGGTACTCCTTGATCCAGCGCTCCATCGCGTTCTTCTGCGCCGACGAACCGGAGCCGGCCACCAGTCCCTGTTCGGTACACGCGATACGGGCAGAGGGTGCAGGCGTAGTGACGGCGTGATCCTTCGCGTCCGCGGAGTCGCCGAGCTCGCTGACGACGAACACCGCGGCGCCGGCCCCCGCACACGCGGCCACAGCGACAGCCGCCGCCATCGGGAGGAATCGTCTGCGCTCCGCGCGTCGATGCTGCACGCTGCACTCCTGGTCTTCTGTGATGGCATGCCGGCCACCGCGATGCTGGGGCGCGGGGCGGATCGGCGCGCCGATGCCACTTTGCCGGACATTTGGATGTTCAGTGATCTGGGCAATCCCAAGGCGAAGTTGAGGCGAACAGTTGGTGTCGTCACACCGGCCTTGTGGTGGCGCTCATGACACACGCGGCCGAGCGGTACCCCCAGTCGCTCGCCGACGTCATCGGTGACCAGGTCCGCTACGGCACCACGGTCACCGGCGTCGCCAGGGCGGGACGGGATCGGGTCGTCGACTCGGGTCGCGTTCTCCGTCGCCCTGTTCGTCTCCGCCCTGGCCGGCTGAGGGCGCGCCCGGGCGGGGGGGGGGGTCCCGGACGGAAACCCCCAGGGTGGGAGGGTGCCCCCAACGGGGTCGTTTTTTCCTTTCTTTGTTTTTTTTTTGGTGGTTTTTCTTTGGTTGCCCAAGAC
>NZ_JBHWKX010000020.1:99823-107396 GCF_042730885.1 Streptomyces sp. NPDC059909 | reverse complement strand
ACTGCTTTCGAGACTTCCGTCGTGGGTGGGGGGGGGAGGGGGGGGGGTGGGCGGTGGGGGGTGTTTTCTCTTTGCCTTTTTTTGTTTCTGCCTGGGTGGTTGGGGGGGACTCCGGGGGGGGTTCCGTCCCCCGGGCCGGCCCCCGCCGTGGTGCGACGTCGCCTCAGGCGGGCTCGTGTTCCCGGTCCGTGGTCGTTCGCGGGGTGTTCTGCCGTGGGCCGCCAAGGCTGCGGAAGAGGCGGCCCGGCCACCAGAACCAGCGGCCGAGGTCCAGTGCGAGGGCGGGCACGAGGACCGTGCGGACCAGGAAGGTGTCCAGCAGGACGCCGATACCGATCAGCACGCCCATCTGGGCCATGGTGACCAGGGGCAGGCCGGCGAAGACCGCGAAGGTCGCGGCGAGGACGACGCCGGCCGAGGTGATGACGCCTCCCGTGCTGGTCAGGCCCTCCAGAACGCCGCGGGTGTGGCCACGCCTGCCGACTTCCTCCCGTACCCGGTGCATGAGGAAGATGTTGTAGTCGATGCCGAGGGCGACGAGGAAGACGAAGCCCAGCAGCGGGATCGACCAGTCGACGCCCGCGTGGCCGAGGACGTGCTCGAAGAGGAGGTTCGAGGCGCCGAGCGCCGCGACGTACGAGAGCACGACCGTGGCGAGCAGCAGCAGCGGGGCGACGAGGGAGCGCAGCAGCCAGATCAGCACGAGCAGCACGACGGCCAGGACGGCCGGGATGACCGTCGTCAGATCGCGGTCGGCGGCGCGCCGGGTGTCGAGGGTCTGCGCGGTGGTGCCGCCGACGAGCGCGTCCGCGCCGTCGACCGCGTGCACGGCGGAGCGCAGGTCGTCGATGGTGTTCTCGGCGGCGGGGCTGTCCGGTGCGTCCTTCAGGACGACGGCGAGGGTGGCGCGTTCGCCGTCCCGGGTGCGGTCGCCGTCCTCGACCCGGGCGACGCCGCCGACCTCGGCGGCCGCGGCCTTCACCGCGGCGGACGCGTCCGCGTTGGTGACGATCTTCGCGGGGTCGGAGGAGCCGGAGGGATAGTGCGCGGAGATCTTCTCCTGGGCCACGACCGACTCGGGCTTGTCCTGGAACATCTCGGACTGCTGCAGGCCCATGGTGATGCCCGCCGCGCTGAGGGCGAGGACACCGGTGACGGCCACGGACATCATCCAGGACCAGCGGGGGCGCCGGGCGACGGCCGTACCGATGCGGGACCAGACGGTGCGGGCCTTGTGGGCGGGTGTGCCCGACCTCGGTACGAACGGCCAGAACACCCAGCGGCCCGCGATCACGAGCAGCGCGGGCAGGACCGTGACCATCGCAAGGAGTCCGCAGAGCACGCCGACCGCGCCGACCAGGCCGATGGAGCGCGAGGAGTCGAGGTCGGCGAGGGAGAGGCAGGCAAGACCGACGGCGACGGTGCCGGCGGAGGCGAGGATCGCGGGCCCGGAGCGGCGCAGTGCGATCTGCATGGCCTCGTGGCGGTCCTCGTGGCGGTGCAGCTCTTCGCGGTAGCGGGCGATGAGCAGCAGCGCGTAGTCCGTGCCGACGCCGAAGACGAGGACCATCAGAATGCCCGAGCTCTGCGGGTTGACGGGGAGGTCCGCGTACCTGGCGAGCAGATAGGTGCCCACCTGGGTGAGCACGGCGGCGAAGCCGACCGAGAGCAGGGGGAAGAGCCAGAGGACCGGGCTGCGGTAGGTGATCAGCAGCAGGACGGCCACCACCAGTGCGGTGGCGATCATCAGGGTGGAGTCGAGGGAGTCGAAGACCGCGACCTGGTCGGTCAGGGACCCGGCGGGACCGCCGACCTGCACGTCCACGCCCGGCGGGGCGTTGGCGCCCGCGATCTCGCGGAGCTCGTCGATCGTTCCGGTGATGTCGTCGCCCTCGGTGGAGAGCGGCACGACGGTCATCCAGGCCTCGCCGTCCTCGGACGGGACGGGTGGCGGTACCTGTTCGCCCTTGGCCGCGTACGGGGCGAAAGCGGCCCGGTCCGAGGCGGCTGCCGCTTGCGCGCCGTCCCCGGTGTGGACGACGACGGCGGGCATGACAGCGTCCTCCGGGTCCGTACGGAACTTCTCCAGTTCCGTGTTGACCCGCGCGGATTCGGCGCCGCGCGGCAGGAAGGCGTTGGCGCTCGTGTCCTCGACGTCGCCCAGTTTGCCCGCGAGCGGGCCGAGGGCGACGGCGAGGATCAGCCAGGCGACCAGGACGAGCCATTTGGTGCGGCGTCCGCCGGGTGCGGAGGCCATGCGTGTGAGCAGCGCGTTCATGAGTAGTCTCCTGAGTGTGGAGTTCGGGGCGCACGGGACCCGCACCGCGGCGTGATGGTTTGCCGACCTGCCGCGGCGTCACGGGATGGTGATGCCTGTATCTGTTCTCCATGGGTACGGCCGGGAGTTGGCCCTCCCGGCCGTACCGCCTGCTGGTTGCCGTTCGTGTCGTGCTACTCGATGGAGCGCATCATCTTCTCCATCGACGTGATCGAGGCGCGGGCCTGCGTCAGCTCCTCCAGCGTGCGGCGGTGCAGCTCGACGTTGTCCTCCAGCAACTCGGCGTACTTCGCGGCGAGCTGCTTGTACTGCTCCTCGCGGGCCGCGAGCATCCGGGCCCGCCAGGTCGCGGCGAACTGCCACACGACCACGATGAGGAAGAGGAAGACACCGCCGGCGCCGGCCACTCCCGCCCAGTCCGCTCCGTTCATTCCGACGTCTCCTTCACGGTCTCTTTCTCTCCGTCTGTGATCGTCCGGGCGGCTCCCGCGACGACGTCCGGGGTCAGCGTGAGGGCGAACGGCGTGACCTCGAAGTACTTCATGGCCTTGCCGTCCTCCGACAGCTCGAGCTCCCCGGTGACCAGCCCGGCTGCCTCCAGCCGCTGCAGATGCATGTGCAGCAGCGGGCGGCCGATGCCGAGGTCGCGGGCGAGCCTGCTGACGTAGTTGCGCCCGCCCTCGGCGAGCGCCGCGACGATCCTCAGCCGGTGCGGATTGCCGAGCGCAGCGAGGATCTTCAGAAGCTCGTCCCCGCTCGGGTGCGGGGGCGGCACTCCGGCCATCGCGTCCCCTTCATCGGTACCTGTCAGTCAAAGCTGACAGGCTCCGATGGCACCTGTCAAAGAAGGCTGACACATCTCAGGGACAACTGGGGGATCCCTCAGGGTCGGCTCGGGGGTGGCGGCCAGCCGCGCTTCGGTCGCGCTCGTGAGGCCGCCGGCCGCGCTCCCTTACGGAGGGCGGACGGGCATGGACGCGCTGGACAGGCAATGTGTTCAAGCGCTGAACGAACAACTGCCCATGTTTCCCAGGGATTTGGTTCCGTCCCGCGTTTGGTGTGAAGTCTTGACGTCACTGGTCCAGGCCAGTTGACTCACGCCCCGTGAAGTGAAGCCGGCGTCGTCCACGGAGGAAGCCTCATGCACCAGGCAAGACCCCGGTTCCGTAGAACCGCCCTGCTCGTGTCCGCATGTGTCCTCACCGGACTGCTCCCGCTCGCCTCCGCGGCCACGGCCGCGGCGGACGAGCCGCCCCCGGTCGCGGTCGACCGTTTCGAGGGCGAGGTGCCCTTCGCGAACCCGCCCGCCGGAGGCATCTTCACCTGGGGCAGTGACGCCGACGACCATCCACAGCTGTCCCTGGAGGAGCGCTCCGACGCTCCCGAGGGTGCCAAGGTCCTCAAGGGCTCGTACGGCATCAGCGGCTGGGGCGGCTTCACCCACGACTTCGCCTTCGACGAGCCCGCCCACGACTGGACCGCCCACAAGGGCATCCGCTTCTGGTGGTACGGCCAGAACACCGCGCCCCTGCCGCCCGGTTCCGGCAAGCGCATCAACTTCGAGCTCAAGGACGGGGGAGCCAACGGAGAGGCGTCCGAGCTCTGGACCACGTCCTTCACCGACGACTGGGAGGGCTGGCACCTGGTCGAGCTCCCCTTCTCCCAGTTCGCGTACCGCACCGACTACCAGCCGGTCGGCGGCATCGACCAGGTGCTCGGCCTGAACGAGACCTGGGGCTACGCCCTGACCCTCCCGGTCGGGCAGCAGGGCGAGTTCGCCCTCGACGGCGTGGAGTTGTACGGCAAGGCGGACCCGGTGCTCACGGCCAGGGTCGTCACCGACACCGCCGTGCACCCGGTGCGGGAGGGCGGCTCGGCCGACGTCCGGATCGGCGTCGCGACCACGGGCTCGGCTCCTCTCGAGGAGTCCGTGACCGTCGAGTACGCCACGGACGGCGGCACCGCGACCGAGGGCGAGGACTACCGGGCGGTGTCGGGTACGGTCACGTTCCCCGCGGGCACGCCCTCAGGGACCTCCCGTACCGTCACCGTCCCCACACTGAATGACGGCTCGGCCGAGGCCGCGGAGACGGTCCCGCTGAAGCTGACGGTCTCCGGGGCGAAGGCGCCCGCCGAGGACCCGCAGGTCGTGATCGACGCGCACGGTCTGCCGTACCTGGACGCGCGGCTCCCCGTGAAGAAGCGGGTCGCCGACCTTCTCTCCCGGATGACCCTGGCCGAGAAGGCCGGTCAGATGACCCAGGCCGAGCGCAACGCGCTCAGGGCGCAGGGCGACATCGCGGCCTACGGCCTCGGCTCGCTGCTCTCCGGAGGCGGTTCGGTCCCGACGCCCAACGCCCCCGAGGCATGGGCGAGGATGATCGACGCGTACCAGCTGCGCGCCCAGGCCTCCCGCTTCCAGATCCCGCTGATCTACGGGGTGGACGCCGTCCACGGTCACAACAACGTCGTCGGCGCCACGATCATGCCCCACAACATCGGCATCGGCGCGGGGCGTGACCCCCGTCTCGCCGAGCGGACGGGCGCCGTCACCGCCGCGGAGGTGCGCGCCACCGGCATCCCCTGGGACTTCGCGCCCTGTTTGTGCGTGACCCGCGACGAGCGGTGGGGCCGGTCGTACGAGGCCTACGGCGAGGACCCGGCGCTGGTCACCGCCATGGAGACCGTCATCCGCGGCATGCAGGGCGCCCCCAACGGCAAGGACCTGAAGCGGAACGACAAGGTACTGGCCACGGCCAAGCACTTCGCCGGGGACGGCGGCACCGAGTTCGGCTCCTCCTCCACCGGCTCGTACACGATCGACCAGGGAATCACCAAGGTAACGCGCGAGGAGCTGGAGGCCGTCCACCTCGCCCCGTTCGCCGATGCGGTCGGACGCGGGGTGGGCACGGTCATGCCCTCGTACTCCTCCGTCGACATCGTCGGCGACGACGCCGGCCCGGTGAAGATGCACGCCAACGCCGAGCTGATCAACGGTGTCCTCAAGGACCGGATGGGCTTCAAGGGCTTCGTCATCAGCGACTGGCAGGCCATCGACCAGATCCCGGGCGACTACGCGAGCGACGTGCGGACGTCGGTCAACGCGGGCCTCGACATGATCATGGTGCCGACCGCGTACCAGGACTTCCACCGGACGCTCGTCGCCGAGGTCGAGGCGGGCCGGATCCCGGAGTCCCGGGTGAACGACGCGGTCTCCCGCATCCTGGAGCAGAAGTTCGCGCTCGGCCTCTTCGAGAAGCCCTACGCCGACACGTCGGGTCTGGCGAAGGTCGGCTCGGCGGAACACCGGGCGGTGGCCAGGGAGGCGGCGGCCAAGTCCCAGGTCCTGCTGAAGAACGACGGGGGCCTGCTCCCGCTGAAGCCCTCCCAGAAGGTGTACGTCGCGGGGTCCAACGCCGACGACCTGGGCAACCAGGCCGGCGGCTGGACGATCAGCTGGCAGGGCTCGCCGGGGGCGATCACCGACGGCACGACGATCCTGGCCGCGATGAAGAAGGCCGCGCCCGGCACCGTCACGTACTCGAAGGACGCGTCGGCTTCCCTCGACGGGCATGACGTGGGCGTCGTGGTGGTGGGTGAGACCCCGTACTCCGAAGGCATCGGCGACGTCGGCAACGGTCATGACCTGGAACTGTCGGCAGCCGACAAGGCCGCCGTCGCCAAGGTCTGCGCCGCGATGAAGTGCGTCGTCCTCGTGGTCTCCGGCCGCCCGCAGCTCATCGGCGACCGCCTCGGCGAGATCGACGCCCTCGTCGCCTCATGGCTGCCGGGTACCGAGGGCGACGGTGTGGCGGACGTGCTGTACGGGAAGCGCGCCTTCACCGGCCAACTCCCGGTGACCTGGCCCAGGTCCGAGGCCCAGCTCCCGATCAACGTCGGGGACACGGCGTACGACCCGCAGTTCCCGTACGGCTGGGGGCTCACGACGCTCGGCGCGGCCCCGGCCGGCGGCGAGCGCACCCTCAAGGCCCTGGCGGTCGCCGCCGCGCTCGTCGAGAGGACGGGCGGCGCAGGGTCCGAGGCCGGCCGCGCCATCGCCACCAAGGCGCGCGAGATCGTCCAGCACCGGATCGGCCGGAACATCACCCCCGCGGTGGCCAAGCCCTTCGCGGAGGCCGACCACCTGCTGCTGACGGGCGACCTGACGGGTGCGGTGGCCAGGCTCACCGCGGCTTACCGAGCGGCGGCGGCGACCAACTGACGCCTCCTCAAGGCACGGCGGACGAGGGGGCCGACGCGATGGAGTCGGGCCCCTCGTCCGCGCCGAACGGCTCTGCCGTTACGCCAACACCCGTGTATTGGCCGACCTTTCATCGCTCCGACACCGGTCGCCGCTCGGCACGTACACGAGCGTCGTAAAGATTGAGCTGCGCATGCCAATATGTGCCCCACAGGACGCCGCAACCCCACACAGCGGCCGATCAGGAGGACGCAGTGAAGAAGAGCTCGCGCATCCGCAAGTTCTCGCTCGTCGTCGGCAGCGCCATGGCGCTGGTCATCGCCTTCCCGGGCAGCGCCTTCGCTGCTCCTCCGCCGGCCCTGTCCGCCAACGCGGACGGGCTGGAGCAGACGTTCCAGCCGGCCTTCGACTACGACACGGACGGCTGCTACCCCACTCCCGCCATAGGCCCCGACGGGACCCTCAACCCCGGCCTCAATCCGACCGGTGCGCTCAACGGCCAGTGCCGTGACTCATGGGACCTCGACAACACCAACGGGTACGCGCGCTACAAGTGCAACAACGGCTGGTGCGCGATCATCTACGGCCTCTACTTCGAGAAGGACCAGGCCGTGCCCGGCATCAGCCTCGGCGGACACCGCCACGACTGGGAGCACGTCGTGGTGTGGGTGCAGAACAACCAGGCCCAGTACGTCTCCACCTCCGCCCACGGCGACTTCAACATCTACGGCCGTGACCAGATCCGGTGGGACGGGACGCACCCCAAGGTCGTCTACCACAAGGACGGCGCGAGCACGCACTGCTTCCGCCCCGCGAACTCCAACGACGAGCCGCCGGAGAACCACTACCACGCCTGGCAGTTCCCGAGGCTGGTCGGCTGGAACGGCTATCCCGCGGGTCTTCGCGACAAGCTGAGCCAGGCCGACTTCGGCAGTGCCCACTTCGGTCTCAAGGACGGCAGCTTCAACTCCCACCTCGCGGAGGCCAAGCCGGCCGGCATTCCGTTCGACCCGAACGCCTGATCCCGCGGCCCCGGGGGGGAGGGGGGGGAGGGGCGGGGTGGGGGGAGGGGGGGGGAGGCGGAGAGAACAAAC
>NZ_JBHWKX010000020.1:0-99813 GCF_042730885.1 Streptomyces sp. NPDC059909 | reverse complement strand
GGAGCCGCCCGTCCCGGCCCGCTGCCGGGACTGCTGCGGGGTCCGTTGTGGGGACCGCCGCGGCGCGGTCTCCCCCCCCGCTTCCTTCCTTCCCCCCCCCCCCCCCGGGGCCCGGTGCAGAGCCAGAGGCCCTAACCCACCTTGGTCAGCTCGACGTCCTTCGTCTCCCGGTAGCGGAAGAACGTGACGGTACTGATCAGGCACAGCGCGACGACGTACCACGGGTACCACTCGCCGTGACCGTGGGCGGACAGGTACTCGATCAGATAGGGCGCGGTTCCGCCGAACAGAGCCACCGTCAGCGAATAGGGCAGCCCGATACCGCTCGACCTGAGCCTCGTGGGGAACATCTCCAGCATGGCCGACGGTGCTGCCGCCGCGCAGCAGCCGAACAGGAGAAGCGCCGCCGTCATCACCACGAAAAGCCAGAGAGCGGAGCCGGTGACGAGGCTGAAGAACAGCGGGGAAAGGCAGGTGAATCCGGCGCCGAACACCAACAGCAGAGGGCGCCTTCCGAACCGGTCGGAAAGCATGCCGAGAAAGGGGAGCGCGGCCACGAAAATCACTTGGGCGCCCACCGAGGCCCACAGCGCGGAGTCCGCCGGAACGTTGAAAGCGTGCTGGGCGTACAGCGGCAGATACGAGGCGAAGGTGTAATAGACCACCGTCGTTCCGAGCGTGAATCCGACCACCCGGGCCGAGGCCCTGGGATGGTCGCGCAGAACGTGCCATGCCGGATTCCCGACCCGGTCGCCCGCCGCGCCGAAGACGTCCGTCTCATGAATACGCCGGCGCAGGTACCAGCCGTACACGGCGAGCAGTGCGCCGAAAGCGAAGGGGACGCGCCACCCCCAGCTGCCGAGGGCGTCGGCGGGGAGCGCACTGTGCAGGATCAGCGAGAGCAGGGTGGCCGCCAGCGTGCCCACGGTCGTGCTGATGTAGATGGCACTGGAGTACAGACCACGGCGCCCGTTCGGCGCGATCTCGTTCACGTAGGTGCTCATCGCCGTGATCTCGCCGCCGGCGGACAGGCCCTGAACGGCCCTGGCCAGCACGAGGAGCACCGGCGCCAGCACGCCCACCTCCTGATAGGGCGGCGCGATCGCGATCAGGAGGCTTCCGCCCGCCATCAGCATGAGGGAGAGCCGCAGTGCCGCGGAACGGCCACGACGGTCGCTGTACGCCCCGATCAGCGCCCCGCCGAGCGGCCGGAAGAAGAACCCGACCGCGAAGATCGCCAGGGCCTGCAGAACCGCCGCCGTCGCATCCCCGCCCGGATAGAACTGCGGGGCCAGCAGGGCGGCGAAGGCCACGTACGAACTCCAGTCGTACCACTCCATGGCATTGCCGATGGAGACCACTGCGACTGTTCTGGCGTTCCTGCTCTTCGATGTGCTGACAATAGGCGCGGTGGCCGTGCTGTTCACGTCGTCCCTCGGATCGTGGGGGTGGAGGAGCCGCTGCTGCGGCCGGTGGACGGAGGCTGGTGCGGCAGGTCGAGCCGGGCGCGTACGTCGTCGGCCTGGGGAGCGCCCACCTCGGTGAACGCCTCCAGGGCTTCGGACCAGTACGCCCGCGCCCTGCCGGGATCGTCGGCGATCGCCGCGACGGTGCCCAGGACCTGCTTCGCCTTGGCCACGTTCAGCCGCTGGGCGGTGGGCACGGACAGCGACAGCGCCCGCTCGGCGCACTCCTCCGCCCGATGCGGTTCGCCGAGGCTCAGATACAGGGGGCCGAGCTCCAGGAGGACCTTGCTGCGGGCGACCCGGTTCGCGCTCCCGTCCGCCAGCCGCCACGCCGACTCGGCATGAGCGGCGGCGCTTTCGCGGCCCAGGAGACAGTCCGCGGCGGCCATACGGGCCAGTGCGTAGGCCTCACCGTCGACATAGCCGATCTGCCGGGCCCCGTCGAGCGCCATGGACGCGTACCGAGCCGATTCCGGCAGGGAATTCAGCCCCGCGCTGATCGCCGACAGCACGCACAGCGTCTCGACCTCGTAGGTACGGTCGCCGCACTCCTGGAATGCGGCCAGTGCCCGCTGCGCCGACTCCAGCGCGGCCTCGTGCCGGCCCCGGTCCTGGTCGACGAGCGCCAGCCCGTACAGGGAGATGCTCCTGTCGTAGGACGAGTCGATGGACTCGGACACCTCCAGGGCCTGGGTGAAACAGTCCCGCGCACCGGACAGCTCCCCGGCCGCCTGGCGCACCAGACCCAGGTTGCGCAGACCGTACGACCTGATGTGGTGCAGCCCCAGCGCACTGGCGGTGGACAACGAGGCCGTGATGAACGTGGTGGCGCCGGCCATGTCGCCCTGGGTCCAGTGGATGGACCCCAGCAGCCCGAGGGTGGTGGCCTCCAGACGGGGGGAGCCGATGTCGCTCGCGATCCTCAGCGCCCGCTGCGCGGCCCGCTCCGCCTCCTCGACCTGGCCCAGGCTCAGATGGGCGAGACTCATGTTGTTGAGGGTGGCGGCGACCTCCTCCCGCATGCCGAGAGCGCTGTGCACGGCCAGGCTCTTCTCCTGATGGGCCATCGCCCGCCGGTAGTCGCCCACGGTGTTGTGCAGATTGGCCAGGCTGCGGTGCATCGACCCGATTCCGTGCTGGTCGTCGCACCTCTCGGCCGCGGCCAGGCCGATACGGGTCACCTCGTCCCACTCGGTCCGGTACTTACCGGTCCAGAAGAATCCCCGCAGCGCGTCCGCCAGATACCAGGAGAGGTAGTGCGGGCCCTCCGTGCCGAAGTACCTGACGCAGGCCATCAGATTGCGGCGCTCGGCCAGCAGCCAGGCCATCGCCTGGCTCTCGTCGGAGAACTGGGGGGCCTCGAAGACCGGCTTCACCGTCGCCGGCAGAGGCAGCCGGAGGAACTCCGTGTGCAGCACGTCCACCGCGGTGCGGGCCCCCATCAAGTACCACTGGCCGAGCCGTTCCACGGCCTCGGCGCGTTCGCGCGCCGGGTGCTCGGCATGGGCGCGGTCCCGCGCGTAGTCCCGCAGCAGGTCGTGGAACTGGTAGCGGCCGGGAGCGTGCTGCTGGAGAAGATTGGCCGCCTCCAGCCGGTTCAGGCTGGTGCGCGCCTGGGCCGCGCTGATGTCGGTCAGTACGGAAATGGCGGCGGGGGAGAAGTCGGCTCCGGGGAAGATACCGGCAAGCCGGAACACCACACGGTCCTCAGGACCCATGGCGTCGTAGGACAGCGAGATTGCCGCCGACACGGCGGAGGTGGTGTCGCCGTCGACGGACAGGGCCGCGAGCCGGTTCCCCTGCCGCAGGCGTTCCAGGTACGCGTCGGTCTGCCCACCCGGAGCGCTGATCAGGTTGGCCGCGGCGATACGCAGAGCCAGCGGCAGATACGCGCACAGGGACGCCACCTCGCGCACCACGTGCGGTGCGACCGCCACCGCGGACTGCCGCAGCATGCCCGTGACCAGTTCCTGCGACTCCTCCGGGCTGAGAGTGCTGACCTGGACCACCTGTGCGCCGTGGCTGACGGCGAGCGCCCGGAACTGCCGCCGGCTGGTGATCAGCACCGAGCATCCCGCGTCACCGGGAATGAGCGGCAGCACCTGGTCGATGCTCGACGCGTTGTCCAGCACCACCAGGACGTTCTTGCCGGTCAGCTTCGACCGGTAGAGGTTGACCTGCTCCGTCAGGTCGACGGGGATCTGGCCGGCCGGCACGCCCAGGCTGCGGAGGAACTGCGAGAGGACCTGTTCCGGGTTCAGCGGCGTGTGCTCGCCGACCCGCTCGTAGCCGCGGAGATTGACGTACAGCTGGCCGTGCGGGAACTCCGCCTGGACCCGGCGCCCGAGACACACCGCGAGCGCGGTCTTGCCCACACCGGGCGGACCCGAGAGCACGACGACGGGAACCCCGGTGCGGCCGGGCGACGGCGGCAGCTGGGCCTCGATCCGGTCGACGAGGTCGTCCCTGCCCACGAATCCCAGTGCCAGTGGCGGCAGTTGGGCCGGTGCGGTGACCGCCTCGGCGGTCTCGGGCCGGAATCCGCCCGGTACGGCCAGACCCGGGTCCGATTCGAGAATGCCCGAGTGCAGGGCCCGCAGCTGCTCGCCGGGCTCGATGCCCAGCTGCTCCACCAGCTCACGGCGGGCCTGCTGATAGACGTCCAGCGCCTCCGCCTGCCGCCCGGCCCGGTACAGGGCCAGCATCAGCAGGCCCCAGAAGTGCTCCCGTAACGGGTTGTCCATGGCTGCCGTACGCAGCTCCTTCACCAGCTGCGCATGGCGGCCGAGGCCGAGTTCGGTCTCGAAGTACGTCTCCAGGGCGGTGAGCCGCTCCTCCAGCAGCGCATCGAGCTCGTCCTGGCGCAGCGTGTCCGAAGGGATGTCGGACAAAGGGGTTCCCCGCCACATGTCCAGGGCCTCGGCCAGTAAGCGCGCGCGCTCGGCCGGCGCGTCGGCCTGGCCGGCGGTCCGGACCAGGCGGCGGAACCGGCTCAGGTCGAGTTGACCCTCGGCCACCTCGATCCGGTAGCCGTTGGCCGCGGTCACCACGAGGTCGGAGTCGCCGAGGAGCACACGCAGACGTCTGACGTACGTGTGCAGTGCCCCGCGCGGATTCGACGGCCTTTTCTCGTCCCACAACCAGTCGGCCAGGCGGTCGTTCTCGACGACCGAACCGGCCCGCAGCAGCAATGCTGTCAGGAGAACGCGCAGCTTCCCCGAATCAATTGCTATGTCTTTACCCGCCACGGATATGGAGAGCGGGCCGAGAATCCTGAAGTCGTTCTCGTCCGAGCATGCCTCGACACCCGTTGTCGCCCCCGTCATACCGTTCTCGACTCCCCCAGTCGTTCATGCCGTACGTTCCATGACGTACGAGCAAAGGGCTTGTGCGGAAGCCCGTTCGGCAGGATAGCCGAGCTTCGGGGCGAGCCGGGGGCGCGGGGTTGTCCGATTCATCACACGGTATCGTCACGGCGCGAAGAGCACGGGCTCCGAGATGATGCCCAGCACCTGAAGGAGGGGTTCCGGCCCGTGATCGAAGGCCTTCTGCCGAACGGCGTGGCGGTGGTTGAAGATGTAAGCGATGAGCCGGGAGATATCTCCGGCTTGTTTCCCGAAGAAGAAGCCGCCATTTCCGCGGCGTTGAAAGAGCGAAGGTATCAGTTCGCCGCTGCCCGTGCCTGTGTCCGCAAGGCGATGACGAGGTTGGGGGAGCCACCCCTGCCGGTCCCCGCCGATGCGGTCGGCGCGCCGAAGTGGCCCTCGGGGCTGGTCGGCAGCATCACGCACTGCCGGGGCTACCGGGCCGCGGCGCTCGCCCGGAGCGCCGACATCGAGACGCTCGGCATCGACGCCGAACCGAACCTTCCGCTGCGGGAAGGGGTGCTGCCGCTCGTCGCGTCCCCCGAGGAACAGGAGCGGCTGCGGGACCTCTCGTGCCATGTGCCCCAAGTCCACCTGGACCGTGTTCTCTTCAGCGCCAAGGAAGCGGCCTACAAGGCGTGGTACCCGCTGTACGGCGTCCGGCTGGGGTTCGGGGACGCGGAGCTCACCCTGTCCGGCCGGGTGTGCGACGGCGGCGGGCCCGGCCCTTGCGGTGACGAGGCGACCGGGACCTTCCGGGCCCGCCTCCTCGCCCGGGACAGCACAACGGCGCATTCCCCCCACGAGGAGTTCCAGGGCCGCTGGGCCGTACGGGGGTCCTTCATCCTGACGGCCGTGGCGCGGACACGAGATACGAGGGACCGAGGGCCCGGGACGGCCTCTCAGAGTTCTGAAGCCGTGTGAGCGGCCCGGAGTTCGGCATCCAGCGGTCCCGCCGATCCGATGAACCAGCAGAGCGCGGTCCACAGGGGCGCCGAGGAGTGAGCGTCGTCGAGCCGGAACGCGCCGTGCATGCTCCGCAGCGTTCGCAGGAAACGGTCCTGCACCTCGCTCTGCCTGCCGCCGCCCGCCGGGACCGGCGCGGCGTCGCTGAGCGGCCGGACACCGTCCGCCGGTTCCATCACCAGCTCCTTCGCAACTGGGCGGCCCGCAGATGGTCCACGATCAGCGACCGGATCACCGGCGCCCAGTGCGGGGGAAAGATGTGCCCCATTCCGGCGATGCGCCACAGGCGTGCACGCGGGATCGCCCGGCACAACTCCCGGCCGTGTTCCAGGGGGAACACCGGGTCCTGCTCCCCGTGGACGACGAGCGTCGGTACGTCGATGGCCCCGATCCGTGCGGTCAGCGGGGGCGTCCGGTCCAGGGCCGCCAGATGGTGGCCGGCGGTGTCCGGTGCCACGCTCCGCCGCATCACCCGCTTCACCAGGCCTTCCCAGTAGGACCGGTCGAACGCCACGGTCGGCCCCAGCAGCACACGCCAGCCGTCGACGGCCGCGGCGAACTGCTCCCGGGGACCGGACGGAGGGGAGGCGGTGAGCCGGGCCGCCCGCTCGAGCATCGGCCGGCGCGGGCCCGGCAGTCCCGTCCGCGGCGGCACCCGTACGTCGCCGTTCGCGTCCGGTGAGCTGGAGAGCAGGACGAGCGACCGTACGAGCTCGGGACGGTGCAGGGCGAGCAACTGGGCCACCATGCCCCCGACGGACTGGCCGACCACGTGCGCCGCGGCCAGGCCCAGTCCGACGATGACGTCGGCGGCGTCCGCCGCCAGCGCGGACAGGTCGTAGTCCCCGTCGGACTTCGAGGACTTCCCGGTGTCGCGGTGGTCGTAACGCACCACGAAGAATCCGTCGGCGGCGAGCAGTTCGCACAGCACGTCCGGCCAGACGATGCCCTGGGCCGTACCGCCCATCACCAGCAGGATCGCGGGATCCGCGGGGTGGCCGAACGTCTCCGTCCACAGCCTTGACCCGTCCTTTGTCGTGATTGACCTCTCCACCGGGCTGTGCTTTCCCCTCCTGATAGCGTGCCGGGAGACCGCCGATCATCCGCCATGGGGGAAGAATGACCAGCGCACGCACGGCACTTGTTCTGATTGATCTGCAGCAGTGGATCGTTGACATGCCGTGGGAGCCGGTCGCGGGAGGCGTCGTCGTCGACGCCTGCAGGGAACTGCGCGATCGCTTCACGAACGCCGGCTCCTCGGACGTGGTCCTCGTCCGGTACGTACGGGCCGACGGCGCCGACGGAGGTGTCGGCGCCGCCCCCAACCGGCTGGTCCCCGGCCTCGAACCCCGCGCGGACGACCATCTGGTGACCAAGAACGGGCTCGACGCCTTCGAGGGCACCGGCCTCGACGACCACCTGCGCGGATCCGGCGTCACCCGGCTCGTCCTGGCCGGGCTCTCCACCGCGCACGGGGTCGCCGCGACCGCCGCGACGGCGAAGGCGCTGGGCTACGACGTGGCGGTCGCCGCCGATGCGACCGCGAGCCGCAGCCAGGGCGAGCACCGTGCGGCACTGGAGCAGCTCGCCGGACTCGGCGTGCGGATCGGCCGCGTCGAGGACCTCCTGCCCGAACCGGTCACTGGTAGCTGACCGACGTGGGCTTGACCACGTAGACGATCCGGTGCGCGACGTCCGGCGGCGGGCCGTCGAGCTTCATGCCGTACCGCTCCGCCAGGGCCGCGAAGAACGCGCCGGACGAGTCGTCGTCGATGCGGACCACCTCGCCACGGATCTCGAGGTAACGGTAGGGCTGCTCGGGGTCGTTGACGGACACCGCGACATGCGGATCGGCCGTGATGTTCTTGTACTTGTAGCG
Source organism: Streptomyces sp. NPDC059909 (assembly GCF_042730885.1). Taxonomy (NCBI): domain Bacteria; kingdom Bacillati; phylum Actinomycetota; class Actinomycetes; order Kitasatosporales; family Streptomycetaceae; genus Streptomyces; species Streptomyces sp. NPDC059909. The sequence continues at coordinate 92,137 of NZ_JBHWKX010000020.1, read as the reverse complement.
CGTCGTCGTATTGGTGAACCGGACGAACTCCCCGTCCCAGGAGAACCACATGGGATTCACCTGCGGCCCGCCGGCCGGCCGGATCGTGGCCAGATGGCCGAACAACGGCCGCTCCAGAAGATCCCGGTGGCTTTCCGGAATGAGACTCATGGCTGTGCCTTCACTTTCTGTCGTTCGCTCTGTTGCGTGGTCTGCGACGCCCTGAGAAGGGGACGGAACAGGTCGGTCAGCCGTGCCCGCATCGCGGGGACGTCCTTCGCGATCCAGTCCACGTGACCGTCCGGCCGGGCGAGTACGAACGCGTCCCTGCCGCGCCGCGGGACGACGCGGATGTCGAGCACCGGACCCAGCTCGTCCCCGCACCACCTCGACAGGTCCCGCACCGCGTCGCCGGGGCGCGCGCAGACGATCAGGGTGTGGCGCAGGTCGTCGAGCTCCGCGCGCAGCGGCAGGGGCACCAGCGCCCCCGGGACGAAGCCGGCCGCTTTGCGGCCCGCCGCGGGCTCGGCCCGGTACTTCGTCCGCAGGCCGGCCAGCCACGGGATGTAGGCCAGGTCGAACAGGCGCAGGCCCGACGCGAGCCGCAGTACGTTGTCGCGCAGGGCGACGTGGTGGCCCTTGCGCAACAGCCAGATGCGGGTCTGCACGTCGGCCTGCCGTACGACCGACCGCGCGACGTCGCCGCGTTCGCTCACATAGCTGTCCAGCAGGCGTTCGCCCGTCCGCCCGTGCCAGACGAGGGCGAGCTTCCAGGCGAGGTTGTGCGCGTCCGTGACTCCCGTGTTGAGCCCCTGGCCGCCCGCCGGACTGTGGATGTGCGCGGCGTCCCCGATCAGGAACGTACGGCCCACCCGGGTCGTGTCGGCGTGCCGTGCGTGCACGGAGAAGACGCTGATCCAGTCGGGGTCGCGCAGGGTGATGCCTCCGGGCCCGCGCTCGTCGACCAGGGCCTGCACCGCGGCCAGATCGACCTCGTCCTGCGTGAGCCCCTGCGGCGCCGAGGTGAAGACGCGCCACCGGCCGTCCGGCAGACCGCAGGTCACCAGGATCCCGCGCGGTGAGCAGAAGTAGTGCGTCATCCGGTGGTCGAGCCGGGTGTCGATCATCACGTCCGCGACCACGAAACGCAGTTCGTATGTGGATCCCTCGAACCCGACCCCCAGGTGGCCGCGGACGGTGCTGCTCGCGCCGTCCGCTCCGATCAGATAGGCGAACTCCTCCTCGTGCTCCGTGCCGTCCGGGTACCTCAGCCTGGCCCGGACCCGGTCGGGGAGCTGATCGAAGCCGAGGAGCTCGGTCCGCCACTCCGGGGCTCCCCCGACGCGGGCGAGATTGGTCCGCAGGATCGCCTCGACGTCCGGCTGCGGGCAGATCAACGGCTGGGTCGCGGGCCGGTAGCGCAGGTTCGCGATCACCTTCCCGTCGGAGTAGTACCGCATCTGCGACTGCGGCAGCGCGCGGGTGGCCAGCAGCTCTTCCCCGCCGACACGACGGATCAGCTCGAGCGTCCTCGGCCAGAGTCCCAGCGCCTTCGAGAGCGTGCCCGGTCCTTCGGCCTTGTCCACGCAGCGGACGGGTACACCGCGCCGGGTGAGTTCGATCGCCGCCGTGAGCCCGGCCGGTCCCGCGCCTGCGACGAGGACCGGCAGCGCGTCGGACGGGCCGGTCATACCGCGGCCTCCTCGGGCACGAACCCGGCCGGGGCGGCCGGCTCCGCAGGCTTCCTGCGCTCGCGCAGCATCACGCTCACCAGGACGGCACTCGCGGCGCAGATGGCGGCCACCGTCCACAGAACGGTGTGCAGGGCGCCGGTGTAACTCCCGGTGAGCAGATCGAGGAACTCGGTCCGGGCCGCACCGGTCGTACCCTCGGCCGCCCCGGCCAGATCGCCGCTGATCACCCGGTCGGCAAGGGCCCCCGCGTCGCCGCCGGCCGCGCCCGGTACGGTCGCCAGTCCGTCGGCGATCCGGTCCCTGGTCGAGTTGAGGAGCACCGCGCTCATCACCGCGATGGCGAACGCCTCGCCGGCCAGGCGCATGGTGTTGAACATGCCGGCCGCGGCACCCGCCTGCGCGGGCTCGACGGAGGTGATCGCCACCCCGTCCACCAGACCGGCGGTCATGCCCATCGCGACGCCCAGGAGCAGCAGCGGGCCGGCCAGGGCGGGCACCGGGACATCCGGGGCGATGACGGTGAGCCAGCCGGCACCCACCGCGGCGACGACCAGGCTCAGGCCCAGGATCAGCCGGGTGGACACCCCGTGCTTGACCAGCTTGCTGACGACCAGCGGAACCACCAGCACCGGCAGGGTGAGCAGCATCATCGTGGCGCCGGAGCCGTTCGTGCCCATCCCTGCGACCCCGGTGAAGTAGGTGGGGAGCAGCACCAGCAGGCAGACGAAGCCGAAGGACAGGGCCACCGGGATCAGCGAAACCGCCATGAACCTGCCCTGCTTCAGCAGGGAGAGGTCGAACATCGGCTGCGCCTGACGGAGTTCCGCGACGACGAACAGCGCCATGAGCACGACCGCACCGGCGATCAGCGCGGGCGTCCCACCGCTCGTCCAGCCCTCCTGCGGCCCCCGCACGATGGCGAGCATCAGGCAGAACAGGCTGAGCGTGAAGGTCGTGGTGCCCGCCCAGTCGACCTTGGTCGCGGCAGGGTTCTTCGACTCGGGCATCAGGGGGACGGCGATCAGCACGACCACCGAGACGACCAGGTGGGAGAGGAAGACGGAGCGCCAGCCGAAGGCATCGACGAGGAATCCGGCGGTGGAGGGGCCGAGCGCGAGTCCCGCGCCGGCGGAGGAGCCGAGGACGGCGAAGGCCCGGGCCTGTGCCGCCCCCTCGAACGTCGTCGCGAGTATCGCGGCGCCGGCGGTCATGACCGCCGCGGCCCCGAGCCCGGCCAGGGCCCGTGCCACGTCCAGTACGAGGATGTCCGACGTCAGAGCGCTGGCCAGCGTCGACAGCGCGAACAGCGCGGTGCCGGCGCCGAAGACCAGCCGTCGGCCCAGGATGTCCGCGAGCGAGCCGCACCCGAGCATGAAGCAGGCGAACGCGAGGTTGTAGGCGTTGACCACCCACTGCAGCGGAGCGAGGCCCACGTGCAGCTCGGAGCTGATCTCCGGAAGCGCGACGGAGGTTCCGGTCAGCGACGCGGGCAGGACCAGAACAGCGAGGCATACCGCGATCAGGGTGATGGTCGGATTGCCGCGACCGGTTGCCGGATGAGCCGTGCTCATGGAAAAGGTTCCCTTTCAGGGGTCGGTTCAGGGGACGATGCGGGGTTCGAAGCCGGGTTCGAAGCGGGGTTCGAAGCGGTGCTGACGAGTGTTGGAGAGGGGAGGGGAAGGGGAGTGGACGGGAAGTCGATACGGGCCGTACGGCACCTCAGCGGGCGGGGCGGGCGACGACCACGCAGGTGAAGCCGAACCCGCCGCCGGCCGAGACGGCGATCGCGATCTCTCCGGGGGCGAGGAGGTTCTGCTCCCCGATGGCCGCCAGGTTGGCGGCCGTGTCGCCGGCGCCGAGGTGACCGGTCCGGTTGCCGAGTTCGACGATCGTGGCCTTGGTCAGACCCTCGACCGCGGGGTGGTAGGTCTCCCGGCGGACCTTGACGCCCACCCGGGGCAGGGCCAGCAGACGGATGCGCGGATCGTCGAATGCGATCCCGGCCTCGTCCAGAGCGGTCGTGACGACGGCGCGCAGCGCGTCGTGCACGCCCTGGTAGAAGCCGTCCAGGCCGACGTCGGTGATGAACGCCTTCTTGGTGCGCCTGACGTCGATCCGGTCGCTGATCCAGCGGCTCGCCGGCGTGAACGCGTCCCGGCCACGGTGCAGCCCTTCCGCGGCCGACACGGCCGCGCTGGACATGCCGAGAAGGGTGAACTCGTCGACGCTGTCGTCGCGTTCGTGCAGCAGCACGGCCGTCGCGCCGTCGCCGTAGAAGACGCCGTAGTCGCCCGCCCAGCGGTCGAATCCCTCGTCCGCGAAACGGTCACCCGTGGTGACCAGAGCGGTGCCGACCGAGCCGTCGGCCAGTATCCGGGCCGCCGCGGCCTCCAGCGCGGTGCCGCCGCCGTTGCACATCACCTGGATGCCCAGCGGTACGCCGTTCACGGCGCCGACCCGGTGGGCGACGTAGTGGGCGGGCGACCAGAAGTCGTGGCCCTGGTGATGGATCCACGCGTGGGCGGTGAAGCCGAGGTCCGCGCCGCTCCAGCCCGCGGCCATGAGTGCGCTGTCGGCCGCCGCCACGGCCATGTCCGGTGCCGAGATGCCGTACGACACGGGGACCTCGGTGACACCGGTGTTCGTCAGGTCCTCCACGCTGATCCGGTCCTGCGCGAGCGCGTTCCGCGCGGTCTCGACGGTCTCCGGCAGCCAGGTCCTGACCGCCCGGATCCCCAGTCCGTTACCGAGTCGCATGAGTGAGTTCCTCCGTGGTCTGCCGGGACGGGGCGGAAGGGTGCAGCCGGGTCCATCCGGAGCGGGCCGCGTGCGCGCCGAGTACCGGGTCGTCGCCGACGATCCCCGCGGTGCCCACGGCGAGCAGCAGGGGAAGGTCCGATGCGTGATCGCCGTAGGCGAAGCACTCCTCGGGCCGGGCGCCCGTCCTGCTCATCAGGGCGCGCGCGGCCGTCGCCTTTCCCTCACCGATGACCGTGGTGAGGACCTGGCCCGTGTAGCGGCCCGCGACGAGCTCGGGCTCCGTGCACAGCACGTGATCCGCGCCCAGATGGGCGGCGACGGGGTCGAGACAGGCCCGGAACGAGCCCGAGACCAGCGCGATCCGGGCCCCTTCCGCCTGATGCCTGCGGAGCTCCCGCACCACGTCGGCGTGGAAGAAGCCGTCGCGGGCGGCCTCCCGGGCGAACCAGGCCCGCCCGCTCCCGGCGACTTCGGCTTCCGTCATTCCCGCGTAGTTGCGGTAGTAGAGGCGGTTGGTCTCCTCCCGGGGTACGCCGGCCTCCGCCATCCCCGTCAGCTCGGCCGCCGCTGCGCGGTAACGCTCCGGATCGGCCAGGTGGAACTCGAGGAAGGAGAACATGCTCTTGACGTCGATGAGTGTCTCGTCGACGTCGAAGAACGCGATCGTCGTTCCGCTCATGGGGTCAGTACCTGCTTCCCAGAGCGGCGGGAAGCGAGCCGAGTTCGGCCAGGTCCTGCTCGGTGAGCACCAGGTCCGCCGCCGCCACGTTCTCGCGCAGATAACGGGAGTTCTTCGTGCCGGGGATCGGGACGACCCGCTCTCCCTGCGCGAGGGTCCACGCGATGGCGACCTGGGCGGGCGTCGCCGATCTGCGGTCGGCGACTTCCCGGATCACGTCCACGATCCGCTGGTTCGCCTCCATCGCGGCGCGGTGGAAGCGGGGATGGCCGGCCCGGAAGTCGGACTCCTCGAACTGGCCGGCGTGCAGCGTCCCGGTGAGGAATCCGCGGCCGAGCGGCGCGAAGGGAACGAAGCTCGCCCCCACGCTGTCGCACCAGCCCACCATGCCGCCGGAGGGCCCTTCGAGGGGATCACGCGTCCACAGCGAGAGTTCGGACTGGACGGCGGTCACCGGATGGATCCCGTGGGCCTCCACGGCCTGCTCGACGGTGGCCTCGGACAGCCCGAGGAAACGCACCTTCCCCTCCGCCACCAGCTCGGCCATCGCACCCCAGGTCTCGGCCAGGGGCACCGCCGGGTCGATCCGGTGCACGTAGTAGAGGTCGATGACGTCGACGTCCAGCCGTCGCAGACTCGCCTCGACCGCACGGCGCATGTAGGCGGGCGAGTTGTCGCGATGGGCCGACCGCGCGTCGAGGTCGTCGAGCACGATCCCGAACTTCGTGGCGAGGACGACCTCGTCCCGGCGCGCGGCGATCGCCCTGCCCACCAGCGTCTCGTTGTGGCCGGCGCCGTACAGATCGGCCGTGTCCAGGAGATTGACCCCGAGGTCCAGCGCCTCGTTGATGACCCGGACGGAACGCTCGTCGTCCCGGGCGGACTCCTGGTAGAGCCAGCTCATTCCCATGCACCCGAGGCCGACGGCGCCGATTTCGAGTCCTGTGTTGCCCAGCTTCCTCAGGCGCATCATGTGTGCCTCCTTTCCTGATGTCGCGGTGTCGCGGTGACGTGGATCGCGGTGATGTGATTCGCGGTTTCGCCGTTTCGTGGTGACGCGGCGGGTGCGGCGGCGCGGCGACGTGCGGCGCGGGTCACGCGGCCGAGAGCACGAGTGCCGCGTTGTGTCCGCCGAACCCGAGTGATGTGCTCACCGCGATCTCCATGGCGGCGGCCGTCGCCGCCCCCGTCGCCACGTCGACGTCGATCTCCGGATCGAGCTGCTCGAGGTTGGCCGTCGGGGGCACCACGCCGTGGTGCAGAGCCAGCGCGGTGAATCCCGCCTCCACCGCACCCGCCGCGGCGAGCGGGTGCCCGGTGACCCCCTTGGTCGAGGTGACCAGCGGACGCCCGCCCAGAACCCGGCGCAGCACCCGGCCCTCGGTGACGTCGTTCAGCGGAGTCGACGTGCCGTGCGCGTTCACGTGGTCCACCTCGTCCGGACCCACACCGGCGTCGGCGAGGGCGGCGCGCAGGGCGCGCTCCATGCCCGCTCCGCTCGGGTCCGGTGCGGTGGCATGGTACGCGTCCGACGACGAGCCGAACCCGACCACGTGGGCGTACGCCGAGGCGCCGCGGGCGCGGGCGTCCTCCGGGCGCTCCAGTACGAGGATGCCGGCGCCCTCCGCCGCGACGAAGCCGTCACGCGCCGCGTCGAACGGCCGGGACGCCCCGGCCGGGTCCTCGCCGCGCCCCGACAGTCCGCCCATCCGCTGCAGTCCGGTGATGGTGGCCCGGGTCAGCGCGGACTCGGTGCCGCCGGCCAGCACCACGTCGCACGCGCCGGACCTCAGGAGGTCCCTGGCCAGACCGATGGCGGTGGCGCCCGACGCACAGGCCGTGGCCGTGACCATGCTGGGGCCGAAGGCCTTGACGTCGATGGCCAGATAGCCGGCGACCATGTTCGACATCCCCATCGGGATCATCAGCGGAGAGACGCTCTTCGGCGCGTCCTCGAGGAACCTGCGGTACTGCAGCTCCAAAGTCGCGGTGCCGCCCAGCGAGTTGCCCACGACCACCCCGACGCGGGTGCCGTCCCAGGTGTCCGGGTCCAGTCCGGCGTCGGCCACGGCCTGGCGCGCGGCCACCATGGCCAGCTGGGTGAACCGGTCCAGCCGCCAGGCGCTGCCGGCACCCAGCAGTGCTCCGGCGTCGAAGTCCGGGACCCGGCACGAGAAGTCGACGGGGAGACCGGCGAGTTCCGGATCACGGGAGGCGGTCGCCTGCCCGGAGCACACCCTTTCCCAGCCGGTCTCCGCGTCGATGCCGGCGGCGGTGACGAGACCGAGACCGGTGATCGCCACGCCGAAGGGCCGCCTCGGTGGGAGCGTCACGCGCGCACGCCCTGGGACTCGATCAGCTCGACGGTGCCGGCGATGGTCGTCTCGCCCTGAAGGGCGTCGTCACCGAGGCCGGCCCCCAGCTCCTTGTTGAGGATCATCGTCAGCTCGATCAGCGCGAGCGAGTCCAGCGCGAGATCCTTGTACGTCATCTCCGGCCCGATCTTCGCGGCGGGCACCCCGAGCTGCGTGACGAGCACTTCGGCCAGCTTTTCCTGCACTGCACTCATGGTTCTTCCTTCACTTCGCCTGTGTGGACAGAGTTTTCGCCGGGAGCCCCGGCAGCGGTTCGACGGACAGTGCGGGGAACTCCAGGGCGGCTGCTCCCCAGGTGAGCCCGCCGCCGAAGCCGCAGAGCAGCACCCGGTCGCCCGGAGTGATCTCTCCCGAGTGCACGCCGTCGACCAGCGCGAGCGGGATGGAGGCGGCCACGGTGTTGCCGACCCGGTCCAGATTGACCACCAGCCGGTCGTCGGACAGGCCGAGTTCGGCCCCCACGGCCGTCAGGATGCGTATGTTGGCCTGGTGGGCGACGAGCCGGTCGACGGTGTCGACGGGCCAGCCGATGCGGTGCGCAAGCCTCCGGGAGGACTCGCTCATCCGCGTCACCGCGTTACGGAACACCGAGCGGCCCTGCATGGTGAAGTACAGGTCACCGGTGTCGAGGGCGCCTCGCGAGCGTTGCTCGGACCCACCGCCCGGCACGGTGATCATGTCGGCCTGGGAGCCGTCGCTGCCCAGGTCGAATCCGAGGAGTGCCCCGGGCTGTCCTGCTGTCCCCGCGTGCAGCAGGACGGCCCCGGCCCCGTCGCCGAAGATCGCCCTGGTCGTGCGGTCCTCGGGGTTGAGGATCGTGGAGAAGGTGTCCGCGCCGATCACCAGCGCGCTGTCGGCGACTCCCGCACTGATCATGCTCGACGCACTGGCCAGCGCGTACACGAACCCGGTGCAGACGGCGGCCACGTCGAACGCGGGAATCTCACCGAGCCCCAGCCGGCTGGCGACTTCGGGCGCCGTGGCCGGGCACGGGTGATCCGGGGTACTCGTCGCGAGCACCAGGAGATCCACCTTCGACCTCCCGGCCGAGGCCAGGGCACGCGCCCCGGCCTCGACCGCGACGCCCGACGTGGAGAGCTCGGGAGGGACCACGAACCGCTGCCGTATCCCCGTCCGCGTGGTGATCCACTCGTCCGTGGTGTCGAGCTGCAGGGCGAGGTCGTCGTTGGTGACCCTGACCGGCGGCAGCCAGCCCCCGAGCCCGGCCACCACCGCTGCCCGTCCGGTCACCGCTCACTCCGGTGGGACGCCGGGACGGCCGAGGCGTCCATGGTCCCGGCCGCGATCTCGTCACCGTTCTGGACGACCGAGATCCTGAACGTCTGGATCCCCTCGTTCCGGTGCTCGGGGACCGCGCTCACGGTCGTCGGCGCGTCGAGCTCGGCGAACTTGGAGAAGGCGAGATCGAAGCCGACCACCGTGGTCTCCGCCGCCTGCTGTCCGAAGAGCTCCGCTCCGGCCAGCAGGCACGCCTGGCGAGCGGCCTCCGTGAGGACCATGCCAGGAACGTGGTCCTGCGCGTGGTCGAACATGCTCACGTTGTCGTTCGCGACACGGACGCCGGCCGTGATCCCCTCCTCGTTCCGCACCGGATCGACCAGCAGGGCGTTGACCGCGTTCGCCCGCCCGACCTCCCCCGGGGAGACCGTCGCCGGCGTGGCCGGCACGTCGTCCGAGGAGACGGGTGCGCTGCCCCGCCGTGCCGACCGCAGATAGGAGTACGTCGCGGAGGAGAGGTAGCCGACCTCCATGTGGATGTCCCCGACCGCCCGGCCGCCGATCAGCAGTCCCATGTCGTAGGAGACGGAACGGGTCGGTGCCGACGATCCGAAGGCCCGGTCGGTCGTCACCTCCATGGTCAGCTCGGCAGGAGTGCCGGCGTGCGCGGTGAACAGGCCGGGCAGCCGCATCGACCACGACTGCAGGATGAACTTGGTGTCGTCGTCCACCCCGACGTGCACGTGCGCGCCGTACGTCTCGGCCTGCCGCGCGCACTCCAGCAGCAGAATCGGGTCGATCACGGTGTGTCCGGCGTGATCCGTGAAGTAGGCGTGGGAGGAGGGGAGTTGGGCTCCCGCCCGGAAGCTCTTCCCGCCCACCACCGCGGTGTCGGTGAGAAACACCTCCGACAACGCCCGGCGGTGGAGCAGCCGCCGGTCGACGGACCGGACGAACCGGAGCTCCTGCACGCCGGGATCGATGGCACTTTCGGACACCGTCATCGACGGATTCCCCCTCTCGGAAAAGCGCGGCGGTTCCGCTCCGGTGCTCACGGATCTCTCCGTGCTGAACGGGTGGACGGAAGCGTTCGCGACTGACGGGAGGAGAAGTTAGCGACGGGCTCTTTCATCTCACTGACAGCACGAGCAAGGCACCGATCGTGCACGGGGATTTCATGTGGGCGAAGGCGTGTCGGCCTGGAGGCCCGGTGATGCCACCGGTGTACTCCGGACGGTCGTCCGTGCGCCGCACGGGTGGCCGAAAAGGCCCGTCAGCCCACAACGCCGAAGGATGACCAATGCCGCTGAAGGAATACGGTGTGCTGGCCGCTCGTGCGGTCGCACGGCGCCGTGAGGGCGCCGACCGCACGCCCCACTACCAGATCCATCTCGTCGACGACACCGGTACCCACTACAGGGCCGCGGTCAACGTCAAGTCGCAGGAGGCCCCTTCGGAGCTGCTGTACGCGGTCGACGAGGACTTCCGCCACCCGGTGACGGAGCTGCTCCCGGCCGCGGGCAGCGGCTGGTCGCGGCTCGACTCACGCGAGGGACAGGGCGCCCTCGACTTCGTGCGCGGCGGCCTGTTCGACCCCGCGTCCCTGCGGCCCCTTCCCGCGGATCTGCCCGGCACGGCCAACGACCTTGCCGATCTCCTCGACCGCCATGTGGAGCGGGCGATCGCCGACGGGACGGCGGTGCTGTACGTGTTCGGGGAGCGCTGGGGTCCCGAGGACACGGCGGACAAGATCTTCGGCTTCCGTCCCGGCAACGGTGTGCACGACGTCCATATGAACCAGGGCAACAGCAAGCGTTTCGAGTCCCAGGACGGGGTGTGGCAGGACGGCGCGCTGCTCATCCGTCTGCCCGGGGACTCCGGCTGGGTGGCCGTCTTCCTGGCCTTCCAGTCGCAGGCGTGGCAGACCGACGACATCACGGGCCACGCCCTCGCGTCCCCGCCCCAGTGGCCGACCGACCCGGAGGCGCCCGGGCAGCCGGACGAGCCGGGCGACGGTGCCGCGCCGGTCGTGCGGATCGTGTCGGCGATGGTCAATCCGGCCGGCCAGGCGCCGGAGACCGAGACCGTCGTCCTCCTCAACGGCTCGCCGGCCGTGGTCGACCTCGACGGCTGGCATCTCGCCGACCGGAACGGGCGCCGTTTCTCCATACCCGCCCAGCGACTCGAAGCGGGTACGAGCATCACGGTCACCGGACGCGACGGATTCCAGCTGGGCAACCGGGGCGGCACCATCACGCTCACCGACCGGGCGGGCCGTACCGTCCACAGCGTGACGTACACGGAGGGGCAGGCCCGGCAGGAGGGGCACCCCATCAGCTTCGAGGCGTAGGGAGAGGGAGCGGGAACAGGGACGAGGGACCGGTCCAGGTCGCTTCCCCATGACCTGGACCGAGGCCCATGGGCGTCCGCCGTGCCCACCGCCAGGCGCCCTCGCGCGGTCGCTCAGTCGGCGGCCGTCAGGAACTGGGTCGTCGCGAGCTCGGCGTACAGCGGATCGGAACCCACCAGCTCGGAGTGCGTGCCGATGGCCTGGACCGTGCCGCCGTCCATGACGACGATCCGGTCGGCCAGCGTCACCGTGGACAGCCGGTGCGCGACCACGAGCACCGTCGTGGTGCGGGCGACCTCGGCCACGGTGTCCCGCAGCGCCGCCTCGTTGACGGCGTCGAGCTGCGACGTGGCCTCGTCGAGGAGCAGCAGTCGAGGACGGCGCAGAAGGGCGCGGGCGATGGCGACGCGCTGGCGCTCCCCTCCGGAGAGCTTCGTGCCGCGGTGGCCGACCAGGGTGTCGAGGCCCTTGGGCAGCCGGGCGACGAGGCCGTCGAGGCGGGTGGTGCGCAGGACCTCCCGCAGGTCGTCGCCGGTGGCGTCCGGCGCGCCGAGCAGTAGGTTGTCGCGCAGGGACCCCGACAGCACGGGCGCGTCCTGCTCGACGTAGCCGATGGCGGCCCGCAGTTCCGGGATCTTCCAGGACATCAGGTCCCGCTCGTCGAGGAGGATCGTGCCGGACGTCGGCTCGTAGAACCGCTCGATGAGGGAGAAGACCGTGGTCTTGCCGGCTCCTGACGGGCCGACGAAGGCGGTCATGCCGCGGGGCGGGACGGTGAAGCTCACCCCGTGGTGCACCGCGGGCAGGTCCGGTGCGTAACGGAAGTGCACGTTCTGGAAGGCCAGTCGGGCAGGCTCGGCACCGGACGCCGGCAGAGCCGCGGGGCTGCTCACCGGTTCGGTCGGCAGCCGCTGGGCCTCCTGGATGCGGCCCACGGCCGCGGCGCCGACCTGGTACTCGGTGACGGCGCCGACGAGTTGCTGGATCGGCGGCATCAGATAGAAGACGTACATCAGGAAGGCGATCAGCGTGCCCACGTCGATCGCCCCGGAGGCCACCCGCGACCCGCCGACGGCGAGGACCGTGAGAAATGCGATCTGCGAGGCCAGGCCCGCGGTGTTCCCCGCCAGCGCCGTCCACTTGGCCGCCCGCACGCTGGACCGCCAGGACTCGGCGGCGGCCCGGTGGATGGCCTCCTCCTCGCGGTGCTCGGCCCCGGACGCCTTGACCGTGCGCAGGGCACCGAGCATCCGCTCCAGCGCGGCGCCCATCAGACCCACCGATTCCTGGGCGCGCTTGCTGGCACGGTTGATCCTGGGCACGAGGATCCCGATGACCGTGCCGGCGAAGAGGAGCACGCCGAGCGTGACGGCCAGCAGCACCGGGTCGAGCACGCCCATCATCGTCACGGTCGCGACCAGCGTGAGGCTTCCGGTGACCGCGCCGACGAGGGAGTCCGTGGTGACCTCGCGCAGCAGGGTCGTGTCGGAGGTGACCCGGGACATCAGATCACCGGGCTCGGCGTGGTCGACGGCGGATATGCGCAGGCGCAGCAGATGGGAGACGAGCCGGCGCCGCGCGGTGAGCACCACCGACTCGGCGGTGCGCCGCAGCACGAAGGCGCCGAGTGCCCCGATCGCCGCGTTGCCGACGACCAGCAGGGTCATCAGCAGCAGCGCGCCGGTCACCGGCCGGTCCGCGCCCAGGTTGTCCACCAGCCGCTTGGCCGCCAGCGGCAGGATCAGCCCGGTGGCCCCGGTGATCAGGCTCAGCAGCCCGCCCAGCAGCAGCCAGTGCCGGTACGGGCGTACGTAACCCAGCAGCACGCGCCACGCCGGGGGATCCGCGGCCGCCCCGGCGACGCCGGGGGAGGTCTGCGCGTGCGCGGGCTGTGTGTCCGGCTGCGTGTCCTGCTGGGTGTCCATGAAGGTCCTCGCGGGGGTGCCATGACGGGCTGACGAACTGCTGTGCCCTCAGTGAAGCGGATCAGCGGGCCCGGCAAGGCAGGTTCACGAGTCCTGTGGCACTGCACGGGTCACACGTCGCGGTGCTGTGTGACGGTGACGGTGGCGGCCGCAGGCCGGCACGATCGCGATGCAGCCGCAGAAGACGCCGAGTCCGGTCCACGGCGGCAGCCCGTCGCCGTCGGTGCTGACGTTCGCGTGTCACGCCGGGTCGCCGCAGCGCCGTGGTGAACACTGGCCGCATGGCAACAGGCATGTTCAGCGGCGCACACGTCATTCTCTACAGCCAGGACGCCGACGCCGATCGGGCCTTCATCAAGGGTGTGCTCGGTTTCGCGCACGTCGACGCCGGGCACGGCTGGCTGATCTTCAAACTGCCGCCCGCCGAGATCGCGGTGCATCCGACCGAGGGGCCGGCGCAGACCGAGTTCTATCTGATGTGCGACGACCTGGACGCCGTACTCGCGAAACTGACCGAGCACGGCGTCGAGATCACGCAGCCGGTGAGCGAACAGGGCTGGGGGCGGCTCACGGCGGTGCGCATGCCGAGCGGGTCCGAACTTCCGCTCTACCAGCCGCTGCACCCCGTCGCCCACAGCCTCTGACGCACGTCGGGTCCTACGGCTGGAGCCACCACGGGCTGGAGTAGGCGACGCCGAGGTCGTTGCAGGGGTGGCCCGCCGGGCCGGGCTGCCCGTTCGGCTGCGAGGGATCCGAGATGCGCAGCACGACCCACGCACCGTCCTCGACGTCGAGCGGGACGGTGAACTCGACGAGGCTCCCGGACGTTGTCGCGATCACGTCGGCCACGTTCGGCGCATCGGTGCCGGGGCGCAGCACCTGGACGTGGAGGGGCTTGCCCGCCCAGTCGGGACCGCGGTCGAGGTCCACGGCGAAGCGCACGTCGCCGGAGGCGAGGGGCAGGGTGCCGCCCATCTGCACGCCGTACGCGGTGGCGTCGAGGCGCAGGCCCGAGTACCTGGTCGCGAAGAAGCGGCGGGCGCGCAGGGCTTCGAGCACACCGGCACGGGTGTTCTCGGTGACCCACAGCCCGGCGCGCCCCACGCCCTCGGGGTGGCCCCACTCGGTGCCGTGGTGGTCGCTCACACCGGTGATGCCGGTGCGCCAGCCGGCGTTGAGACAGGCGTTGAGGTGCGAGGACCCGCGGTCCGCCCAGCCGTCGAAGAGGTAGTCGTCCCCGCGGTTGAACATCTCGACGCTGACCATTTTGTCGCGTGCCGCGGGCACGTACGCGAAGTCGTCGAAGCGTCCGGCCTCACGCCCAGGGTGGTTGAAGCCGGCGACACCGTCCCGGCTGCCGAGCCAGCTGTAGAGCGAGCTCATCGAGCCGGCCCCGCCCAGGTCGACGAACTGGTCCGTGAACCAGACGTTGGCGTGGCCGATGAGCGGGTGCGACCACTCGAAACCGCGGATCGCGGTGTAGGCGCCCGGGTCGTCCGCGGCGTCGGCGAGCTGTTTGGTGCGGTCCCATTCGCTCTTCGTCAGGCCGTTGATGGCGAAGAGGGTGGTGTGGTCGGTGAGCGCCGCGACGTCGAGGCCGGCGTCGCGCATGGAGGCGAAGGCCGGCGCGGGGTCGCCGTCGCCGTCCGACATCAGCGTGTGGTTGTGCAGATCGGCATGGACCAGTTGGGTGCCCTGGGTGACCAGGGACGCGCGGGAGGCACCGGCCCGGGGCGCCGGCGCGGGGCCCGACGCGGTGCGGGTGGCGGCCGCGTGGGCGGTGCCGGGTGCGGCAGCGGCGATGAGCAGGCCGCTCGCACCGGCGAGCAGGGAACGCCGGCTCGGTCCGGGGCCGTGGGCGTGGGCGTGGGCATGACCGTGGGCGTGGGGGTGCGCTGCGTCATCGTGGTGTCCACTCATGGCCTACAGTTCAGCGGCTTGGCAGGAACACGACCAGAATGCGGGACTCCCGACGGGTGAACGGTCGAGTTCCCGCCGCGGGGCAGCCGTTCCGCGCGGGTGCGTTCGTGACGGGGAAGGCAGGGGTAGCGTCACGACCGTGGATGAGCGATATGGGCTTGGCGTTCCCCGTTCCCTGACGGAAGCGTGCGATCCGCGACGTACGGCACTGCTGGTCTACGACATGCAGATCGGTGTGCTGAACCAGATCGGCGAGCGCGGCCGAGTCGTCCGCCGGGCCGTCGAGGTCGTCGAGGCCGCCCGGGCCGCCGGGGTCCGCACGTACTTCCTGCGGCACGTCACACTTCCCACCCAGCTGATGGGCGCCTCCCAACTGCGCATGTGGCGCGCCTGGCAGCGGGCCGAGCGAGCCGCCGACGTGGTCTCCCCCTTCCCGCCGGACGCCGCGCAGACGCAGCTCACGCCCGAGTTGCGGCCGACGGACCGCGAGGCCGTGATCGACAAGATCACCATGTCGGCGTTCGAGGGCACCTGGCTCGACATCGCTCTGCGCGACTGCGGGATCACCACCGTCGCCGTCATCGGCGTCGCCCTGGAGATCGGCATCGAGCCCACCGTCCGCCACGCGGCGGACCTCGGCTACGTACCGGTCGTCATCACGGACGCCTGCGGGGCCGGCGACCCGGAGGCCGGCGAACGGTCGCTGGCCGCGCTGCGTTTCGCCGGTGACGCCCTGCTGACGACAACCGAGGAGTTCCGCGCCGTACTCGCTCCCCAGTGACGGGGAGTGCGAGCGCCACGGCGTCGGCGGCGCGAACGGACCCGTGCGCGAGCGGTCACCACCCCTGCCCGGCGCGGCCATGGCGAGAAGCTCCACCCAACTCCGCGGGAGCTGCGGAGGTCCGACAGTACAGCGGACCCCGACCGGGCAACGGGCTCAGAGCGCGCCGGGCAGCAGCCCGGTGGCGGCCGGGACCGCGTCGCGGCCGGGGGACGTCGGCGCCGGGGCCGTGAGGTACAACGCCTGGCGCTCTCCGTACTCCACGAGTTCGTCGGTGCAGCGCATGCCGATCGACTCCAGCAGTCTGCACGACGCCCGGTTCGCCGCCCGCGTCACGGCGACGATCCGCGCGGTCCCGGGGACGCTGTCGAGGGCCCAGCCCACGGCCGCTCCCACGGCCTCGCGACCCAGGCCCAACCCCCAGGACTCCGGCAGCAGTTGGTACGAGACCTCCGTGGCGCCCCGTGAGGACCGCGGGTCGATGGTGACCAGCCCGATCATCGCCCCCGTCTCCCGGAGGGCGACTGCGAACACCCCCACGGCACCCGGCAGGTACGCCCGCCGCATCCTGATCCTGTCCTCGCTGACGGGCCCGCCCATATAGGCCCGTACCCTCTCGTCCCGCCACAGGACCTCGGCGACGCGCAGGTCCTGCTCACCGGCCGGTCGCAGCACCAGGCGCTCGGTGCACAGCGTCGTCGGCCACCAAGCCGAGACGGGAGCCGAGACGGGCGCCGAGGTGGGGGAGGGAGAAGGCGAAACGGGAGGGACATCGGCATCGCTCATCCGCAGATCGTTGCACCACGAGGCCGCGCGACGTGGGAGCCGGGGCATGCGGCGCCACCGCGTGGCGCCGCGCGCCGCACCTCACCGGGACGCGCACGGGCGCGGAGTCGTGCCCGGCGTGCCCTTGGCGGATCCGGCCCGTTGTACCGGCCATGAACGTACGTCGCCTTTTCCACGCCCTCGCGGTCGGCGCGGCGCTCCCCGTCGCCCTGACGACCGCCGCCCAGGCCGCCGACGCCGCGCCGTCGCACGCACTGCCCGACGAGCCCCGGAGGCAGGCCACCGAACCGAAGGTCCTCGGCGGGGAGGGCCCGCTCGGCGAGGCCCTCACGACCCACATCAGGACGGTGGGCGAAGCCCTGGCAAGGAGTCAGGGGACCTAGGAAGGTGTCCTGCGGATCCTGCCGGGCTCGCGTGCCCCGGCACCGCACCTCGCTGCGTTGTCGTCGGTCACCGACTCTTCCGTACGTTGGCTTGCCCGGACGACGGGGACGGTTCCCGCAGCCCGGACACGCTGCCCCGGACGCCGTACTACTGCGGTCGGTTGGCGGGGCGTGCGCCGCACATCAGGTCAGTTCCCCGAGGGGTGGTCGGCGTCGGTAGTGGCGGTGATGGACGGGTGGCGGTGGGCCGATTCCAGGATTCGGGCGGCGCCGCGCAGGGCGACCGTGCGGGGTGCGGAGGCGGGCCTCACGGGGACGCGCAGTTGTCCGGTGAGGTGGTGGGCGAACTCCGGGCGCACGGCTCCGCCGCCGGCGAGAAGCACCCCGCGCCGGAGAGCGTCGACGGTCTGCGAGCTGAGGTCCCGGCGCAGCATGACGGTCACCATCGTGATCACGGACCGGGTGATTTCACGGAACGTTACCGTCTCATCGAGATCGCTGGTGCCCAGCGCGGTCCGGTAGGCATTGGTGACCTCGCCGTCGGTCAGCAGGGCGACCTCGGTGAGGTGGGCGCCGATGTCCACGATGAGCAGGGGTCGGGTCAGGTCGGCGTAGGCGCCCAGTGCGATGGCCCTCGCGGTGGGGACGGTCAGGACGGTGCGGGGCCGCAGTGCTTCCAGCGCGGTCAGAGCCGAGGCGCGGTAGCCGGGACCGGACAGCACCGGTGTGGTGAGCACGATCAGCGGGCGCCCGCAGCGGGGAATGCGGCGGCTCAGCAGGCGATCGAGCATCCTGGCGGTCCCGTGTGCGTCGACGATGGTCCCACGCTGGATCGGGTACGAGGCGCCGGTGCCGGGGAAGGCCACCGTGGGTACGTCGAGGAGTACACCGCGGCCGGGCGCCCAGGCGCGGGTGCGGGCACTGCCGAGTTCGATGGCGAGCCCGGTTCCCAGCAGCCGGCGAGCCGGCCACGCCGTGTGGCGGCGGGCGGAACCGAAAGGAGGGCGGGCGGCAGTCACCGTCGTGCCTCCCCGAGTTGTTGGCAGCGCGCGCAGTAGCGGGCCTGCGGCACGATCTTCAGACGCCGCAGGGGGATGGGGCGCGTGCACCGGGGGCAGATGCCGTACCGGCCCCGGTCCATCCGTTCCAGAGCCGCTTCCACATCGGCCAGGACCATGCGGGCGTATGCGGTCAGCTTGATGTGGACTTCGATCTGGGAGGCCGCCTGCTGCTCACGCGCCCGGTGCGCCCTGGTCGGTGCGGACTGTCCGATCTCCTGAAGCTGCTCCAGGCGGAAGACACGCTGCTCGTGCAGGCTCTCGCGCAGCAGGGCGAGGTCCTCCGGAGCGAGTTCTGAACTGTCCACGCCGACGACCTGGTTGTTCACGGCTTCATCCCTCCACAGGGCGCAAGGGGCGAGTGGATCCGGTTGTGGCCGGGCTGCCTTTCGGGGTGCGTCAGGCGGGGCGTTGCCGGCAGCCGACACAGCAGCGCGCGTACGGGAGGATCTCCAGCCGTTCGACCGGGATGGGCTTGGCGCAGTCCTGACAGGTCCCGTAGCTGCCCTCGTCCAGCCGCTGGAAGGCGGTGTCGATCTCTTTCAGCACGCGCTGGATGGAGGTCCTCTGCGCGGCCATGAGATCGTCGGCCGCCTCGTGCCCGGCCTCGTCGATCGCGTTGAGCTGGGTGATCCGCGAGTTGCGCTCATGCTGAAGGCGCTGCCGGATCTCGTGGGCGGTGAGACGTTCCGGGCGGGCTTCGTGTCGGGCCGCGTCGAGCGACATCAGTGCAGTCCTCTCCGTGAGATCGGTGACTCGGGGCTGGCCACGGGATCCACGGCGCCACCACCGCATGCGGCCGGGGCGCCGGGGGAGGCGAGCCAGGGGTATATGACTCCCACCCTGGTCGGGCCGCTCATCGGGGTCCATCGGTCCCAGCACCCATTTCCGGTGGGTTCGAGGGTGTACGCGACCGGGGGCGAGGACGCACACGGCGGGTTCAGATGGCTGCCAGGTCCCATCGACCAATGGGGCCCGGGCCCGGCAAGCTGGCCGCCGGGAAAGGGGTTGGCGCACGGCTGCCCGACCACGCCAGGGTGTCCCGCCCGGGCCGAGGCGGAGCCGGGCCGGACCAAGCCGAGGAGTACCCGGGCCGGACCGAGCCGAGGAGTAGCAGATAGTGGTAGGGACACTGGAGACCAAGGAGGCTCTGCACCCCGTGCCCTTGTTCTGGCGGATCTTCGGGCTCAACGCCCTCGTGCTCGGTACGGCCACGGCACTGTTGCTGTGGGCACCGGTGACCGTCTCGGTGCCGGTGCTGCTCACCGAAGCCGTCATCCTGATCGGCGGCCTGGCCGTGATGCTGGTCGCCAACGCCGCCCTGCTGCGCATAGGTCTGGCTCCGCTGGATCGGCTCACACGACTGATGACCAAGGTCGACCTGCTTCACCCGGGACAGCGGCTGCCGGTGTCCGGGCACGGCGGCGTCGCCGAGCTGATCAGCACGTTCAACGACATGCTCGACCGGCTGGAAGCGGAGCGCGCCACGAGCGCCGCCCGGGCACTGTCCGCGCAGGAATCGGAGCGGCGACGCATCGCGCAGGAGCTCCACGACGAGGTCGGGCAGAGCATGACGGCGGTCCTGCTGGGACTCAAACGTGCGGCGGACCAGGCCCCCGAGCCCCTGCGCACCGAACTGCGGCAGGCGCAGGAGACCACGCGCGAGAGCCTGGATGACGTGCGCCGCCTCGCCCGCAGGCTACGCCCCGGTGTGCTGGAAGATCTCGGCCTGGTCAGCGCGCTGACCTCGCTCGGCACCGACTTCGCCACCCATACCGGGCTGGAGGTGAGGCGCGGCTTCGACGCGGACCTCCCACCGCTCGACCGCGAGACGGAGTTGGTGGTCTATCGCGTCGCCCAGGAGGCTCTGACCAACATCGCCCGCCACGCCGATGCCGAACGCGTCGAGCTGACCCTGCGCCCCACTCCCTCCGGCGTGGTGCTGTGCATCGAGGACGACGGCCGCGGCACCGGGGCCGCCCGAGAAGGTGCCGGGATTCGCGGAATGCGGGAACGCGCCCTGCTCATCGGTGCCGGCCTGGAGATCGGCTCCCGCCCCGCAGGCGGCACGCGGGTGTCCCTGTCCGTCCCCACGGCTGTGAAGGGCCCATGACCATGTCCGACGCAGCACCGACCCGTATCCTCCTCGCCGACGACCACGCGCTGGTCCGGCGCGGCGTGCGGCTCATCCTCGACAACGAACCGGACCTCGAGGTCGTCGCCGAGGCCGGCGACGGTGCGGAGGCCATCGCCATGGCCCGCACCCATGCCATCGACCTGGCCGTCCTCGATATCGCCATGCCCCGGATGACGGGGCTCCAGGCCGCCCGTGAACTGTCGGCGCTGCAGCCCGGCCTGCGCATCCTCATGCTGACGATGTACGACAACGAGCAGTACTTCTTCCAGGCCCTCAGAGCGGGAGCCTCCGGATACGTGCTGAAGTCGGTCGCCGACCGCGACCTGGTCGAAGCGTGCCGAGCGGCGATGCGCGGTGAGCCCTTCCTCTACCCCGGCGCAGTCACGGCCCTCATCCGCAGTTTCCTCGACCGCGCCCGGCACGGCGAGGAGGTCCCGGACCGGATCGTCACGGCCCGGGAGGAGGAGGTCCTCAAGCTCATCGCCGAGGGCAACTCCTCCAAGGAGATCGCCGAGACGCTCGTCATCAGCGTCAAGACCGTCCAGCGGCACCGGGCGAACCTGCTGCACAAACTCGGGCTGCGTGACCGGCTGGAGCTGACCCGCTATGCCATCCGTGCCGGCCTGATCGAACCCTGAGCGCTGACCACGCCTCGCCCTGACCACGCCTCGCCCTGACCCATCCCGGCCAACGGGCCGGTGCCCCTGCCCCCGAACGGACCCAGCGCACTTCGGCCGCGAGCCGCCCGAGCCGAGTACGAGTTGAGGAGGAGGCATCGCATGGCCCGGCGCACCCGTGCCGCCTCCCCCAGCAGACCGTACCGAGCACCCGTCACCGGCCTGTTGCTGGCGGCACTGGCCGCACTCCTCGGCCTCCTGGGCACCTCCGCCCCGGCATCCCCCGGCACACCGACGCCGGGCGCGGCCGCCGTGCACCACGTCCCGGCACCGGGCGTGGCCTTTCCCCAGGACACGGACACAGGCGCAACTGCCCACACCGGTCACGGCACCGACGACACATGCACCGCCACCTGCGGCCCGCCGCCCCGCGTCTGCCGGGACACCCCGGCCGAGCGTCCCACCCCTCCTCCCGGCAGAGCCGCAGCCCCACCGTGCCTCGTGGTCCCCCTGCCGGAGCCCGGGCCACCACTGTGGCCGTCACCGGAGGCCACCACGCCTCCTCGGCACACCGCGCGTCACAACGGTCGGGCCCCGCCGCCTCCAGCAGGTATCTGACGTCCCCCGGTCGATCCCCACCGCGCCCGTATCGCGGCCGCGGTATGCCTGTTGGAGGCCCCCTTGACGCGCGCCACCCGTGTGCGGGCGCTGTTCGCCCTTGCCGTTCTCGCCCTTTCGCTCCATATCGCCGTGACCGTGCCGGTCCGCCTGGGTCTCGATCTCCGGGGCGGCACCCAGTTCGTGCTGGAAACCCGGAGTTCGCCCACGGCCGAGGCCAACGCCGAGGCCACTGACCGCACCTTGGAGGTGCTGCGCCGCCGTGTCGACGCGCTCGGCGTCGCCGAACCCACCATCGCGCGTTCCGGAGACAACCGGATCATCGTCGAGCTGCCCGGCGTCCAGGACCCGCGCGAGGCCGCCGAGGTCCTCGGCCGCACAGCCCAACTCACCTTCCACCCCGTCCTCGGCACCGCGGACACCGCAGAGCCGTCACCGCCGCCGCTGCCCAAGCGGCCGAAGGAACGCGTCCTCCCCGACGAATCCGGACAACCCCTGCGCCTGGGCCTGCCCACACTCACCGGCGCGGACGTCGACAGCGCCGAGGCCCGGATCGACCAGCAAAGCAGTCTCGGCTGGTACGTCGGCGTCGATTTCAAGGGGGCGGGCACGGACGCATGGGCCCACCTGACCGGCAAGGCGGCATGCCACCCGGCCGGCGACCCCGCCCGCCGCGTCGCCATCGTCCTGGACGACAAGGTCATCTCCTCCCCCCAGGTCACCCCCTCCGTCGCCTGCCGTACGGGCATCACGGGCGGATCCACCCGGATCACCGGTGCGTTCAGCCCGGAAGAAGCCCGGGAACTGGGCCTGCTCATCACCGGCGGGGCCCTGCCGGTGCCGGTCGAGACCGTCGAACAGCGCACCGTCGGCCCCACCCTGGGGGCCGAGGCCATCGAGTCCAGCGCCCGGGCCGCCGTCATCGGCACCTTGCTGACCTCGCTGTTCATCATCGCCGTCTACCGGATCCTCGGCGGTCTGGCCGCCCTGGCCCTGGCGTGCTACGGGCTCATCTCCTACGCGGCTCTGGCCGCGTTCGGCGCCACCCTCACCCTCCCGGGACTCGCCGGCTTCGTCCTGGCCATCGGCATGGCCGTCGACGCCAACGTGCTCGTCTTCGAACGCGCACGCGAGGAATACGCGGCCCGCAGCCGCAAGAGCCTTCGCTCCGCCCTGACCGCAGGATTCCGCAACGCGCTCAGCGCCATCGCCGACTCCAACATCACCACACTCATCGCCGCCGGACTGCTCTTCCTCCTCGCCTCAGGGCCCGTCCGCGGCTTCGGCGTCACCCTGGGCACCGGCGTCCTCGCCTCCATGCTCAGCGCCCTGGTCATCACCCGTGTCCTCGCCGATTTCGCCGTCGCCCGTCGCGCCGTACGGCGCCGCCCCCACCTCACCGGCATCGCGGGCACCGGGAAGGTCCGCGACTGGCTCGGCCACCGTGATCCCGACCTGATGCGCCATCGGCGGCGATGGCTGGCCGCATCTGCCGTCGTACTCATCCTGACCACGTCAGGAATCGCCGTCCGGGGGCTGAACTTCGGTATCGAATTCACCGGTGGACGACTCATCGAGTACTCCACCGCAGCCCCGGTGGACGCCGACCGCGCCCGAGAAGCTCTGGCCGACGCCGGCCTCCACGGCGCGGTCGTCCAGACCTCCGGCGACGGCGACCTCACCGTACGCACCAACCGGCTGTCCGACAGCGACGAGACGAGGCTGAACGAGACAGTCCGCGACCTCGCAGGCAAGGCCGACAAGGTCCGCGACGAGCTCATCGGACCCAGCCTCGGTGACGAACTGCGCCAAGGTGCCCTGATCGCCCTCGCCACAGCTCTGGCCGCCCAGTTGCTGTATCTCGCCGTTCGATTCCGCTGGACCTTCGGCACGGCGGCAGTCGCCGCGATGGCCCACGATGCGCTTGTTCTCATCGGCGTCTTCGCCTGGCTCGGCAAGCCGATCGACGGAGCCTTCCTGGCCGCCCTGCTGACCGTGATCGGCTACTCGGTCAACGACTCCGTGGTCGTCTTCGACCGTGTCAGAGAGCTGTGGGCCGACAAACGCGGGACACGCTTCTCGCGCATCGCCAACACCGCGATCCTGCAAACCCTTCCCCGCACCGTCAACACCGGCATGGGCGCCGTGTTCATCCTCTCCGCCCTCACCCTGCTGGGCGGCGACTCGCTGACCGACTTCGCCCTCGCGCTGCTCATCGGCATCGTCGTCGGCACCTACTCGTCGATGTTCACCGCAGCACCCCTGGCCATCGAACTCCACGCCCGCAGCGCCCCGCCGCCCGACACCGTGCGCCGCTCGGCCCCACGGAGCGCGGAAGCAATGGGAGACGCGGCACGGTCAGGCTCCGCCCCGGCGAGCCCGGGGCGCCTTCGCCGGGGTGAAAGCCCTCGCGGAGATCATCCCGCGTAGTGCCGTGGCCCGAACAGCTCGCCTCAGCGCACGGGACCTCCCTGTACGCGGGCCGAGCTGTGCGGCCACCGGACCGCGCTTCCTGATCCGACGGGTGGGGACAAGCGCGGTCGCGGGGGTGTCCTGGCGGCCCTAAAGTTGTGTATGTCACGACAAATCGGCTGGTACCCCCTGCCCGGGCCCCGTGGGAGGGCTCATGACCCGCATCTCGGTGACGGTGGACGGCACGCGCTACGAGGACGACGTCGAACCCCGTCTGCTGCTCGTCCACTACCTGCGAGACCGCCTCGGGCTGACCGGTACCCCCGTCGGCTGCGACACCAGCAACTGTGGTGCGTGCACGGTGGAGCTGGACGGGCAGAGCGTGAAGAGCTGTTCGGTCCTCGCCGTGCAGGCCGACGGCGGTGAGGTCGTCACCGTTCAGGGCCTGGGCGCGGCGGACGGCACGCCCGATCGGCTGCAGACCGCGTTCCATGAGCACCACGCGCTCCAGTGCGGCTACTGCACGCCGGGGATGATCATGGCGGCGCGGGATCTCCTCAAGGAGAACCCGCACCCGACCCCTGACCAGGTCAGGCACGCCCTGGAGGGCAACCTCTGCCGGTGCACGGGCTACCAGAACATCATCCGCGCCGTCCTCGCGGCGGCGGACGGTGACGGCTCTTCCGCCCGGCAGGCGTCCGCCGAGTCCGCCGAGGAGGCCGCGGCATGACCGATCAGCTCACCGGCCCCGACAGCGAAACCCGCGAGAAGGAAGTCGGCCGTCCACGGCTCCGCAAGGAGGACGCCCGCCTCGTCGCCGGTCAGACCACCTGGACCGACAACATCAGCGTGCCCGGGATGCTGCATCTCGCCATCCTCCGCAGCCCCATGGCGCACGCCCGCATCGACCGGGTCGATGTCGCCCCCGCGCTGGAGCGCCCCGGCGTCGTCGCCGCGTTCAGCGGCCGCGACCTCGCCGACGGGCTCGGCTCGCTGCCCTGCGCCTGGCCCGTTACCGAGGACATCGTGCTCCCCGACCATCCGCCGATCGCGGTCGACGAGGTCCGCCACGCCGGGGACCCGGTGGCCGTCGTCGCCGCCCGCGACCGGTACGCGGCCGCCGACGCCCTCGAGGCCGTGGAGGTCGACTACACACCCCTGGAGCCCGTCCTCGACCTGGAGGCGGCGCTCGCCGAAGGAGCACCCCTCGTCCACGCGGACAAGGGAACGAACCGCTGCTACGTCTGGCCGCTCGCCACCGGTGAGGACTGGGAGTCGGTCCGGTCCCGGGCCGACGTCGTCCTCAAGCGCCGCTTCACCCACCAGCGGCTCATCCCCAACGCCATGGAGCCCCGCGCCGTCGTCGCCACCCCGATCGCCTCCTCCGGCGAGTACACGCTGTACTCCTCCACCCAGATCCCGCACATCGTCCGCGTGATGATGGCCGTGGTCACCGGCATACCCGAGCACAAGCTCCGGGTGATCGCCCCCGACGTCGGCGGCGGCTTCGGCTCCAAACTCCAGGTGTACGGCGAGGAGGCGCTGGCCCTCGCCCTCGCCCGCAAGCTCGGACGCCCCGTGAAGTGGACCGAGTCCCGCTCCGAGGGCTATCTGGCCACCCACCACGGCCGCGGCCAGATCCAGGACATCGAGATCGCGGCGACACGGCAGGGCAGGCTGCTGGGCCTGAAGGTCGATCTCCTCGCCGACATGGGCGCGTATCTGATGATCGTCACGCCCGGAGTCCCGCTGCTGGGCGCGTTCATGTACCCGGCGATCTACAAGATGGACGCGTACTCCTTCACCTGCACCGGCGTCTTCACGACCAGGACGCCCACCGATGCGTACCGGGGCGCGGGCCGCCCCGAGGCGACCTTCGCCATCGAACGGATGATGGACGAGCTGGCCGCCGAGCTGGAGATGGACCCGCTGGAGCTGCGCCGGCTCAACTGGATCGGCCACGACGAGTTCCCCTACACGTCAGTTGCGGGACTGACGTACGACAGCGGCAACTACGAGGCTGCCACCGACAAGGCCCTCGCGCTCTTCGGCTACGACGGGCTGCGCGCCGAACAGCAGGAGCGGGCGGCCCGCGGCGACCCCGTCCGCCTCGGCATCGGCGTCTCCACGTACACGGAGATGTGCGGACTCGCACCGAGCCGGATCCTGCGGGACCTGCGGTACGCGGCCGGCGGCTGGGAGGCGGCGTCCATCCGGATGCTGCCGACCGGCAAGGTCGAGGTGATCACCGGCACCAGCCCGCACGGTCAGGGCCATGTGACCTGCTGGAGCCAGATCGCCGCCGACGTCCTCGGAGTGCCGTTCGACGACGTCGAGGTGCGCCACGGCGACACCCTCACCGCGCCGCAGGGGATGGACACCTACGGTTCGCGCTCGCTGGTGGTCGGCGGCGCGGCCGTGCACATGGCGGCGCAGAAGGTCGTCGAGAA
Organism: Streptomyces sp. NPDC059909; assembly: GCF_042730885.1. Lineage (NCBI taxonomy): Bacteria > Bacillati > Actinomycetota > Actinomycetes > Kitasatosporales > Streptomycetaceae > Streptomyces > Streptomyces sp. NPDC059909. Next base: position 65,974 of record NZ_JBHWKX010000020.1, on the reverse strand, counting down.
GGCCAGGAAGGTCGCGGCGCATCTGCTGGAGGCGAGCGAGAACGACCTGGAGTTCACGGACGGGGTCTTCTCGGTGAAGGGCTCGCCCGAGGCGAAGCGCACCATCCAGGAGGTCGCGTTCGAGACGTTCTCGTCGCACGACCTGCCCGACGGCATGGAGCCGACCATCAACGCCGAGCACATCGTCGACCCCGAGAACTTCTCGTACCCGCACGGCACCCACCTGTGCGCGGTCGAGGTCGACACCGAGACCGGGCAGACCCGCATCCGTTCGTACGTGTGCGTCGACGACGTCGGCCGGGCCGTCAACCCGCTGATCGTCGAGGGCCAGGTGCACGGGGGAGTGGCGCAGGGCATCGCCCAGGCGCTGTACGAGGAGGCCGTGTACGACGAAGACGGCAACCTGGTCTCCGGCACCATGGCCGACTACCCCGTGCCCTCGGCCGTCGATCTGCCCGAGTTCACGACCGGGCGCACCGAGACCCCGGCGACCTCCAACCCGCTGGGCGCGAAGGGCGTCGGCGAGGCCGGGACGATCGCCTCGACCCCGGCCGTGGTCAACGCCATCGTGGACGCGCTGCGGCCGCTCGGAGTCACGGAGGTCACCATGCCGTGCACACCGGAGCGGGTGTGGCGGGCGATCCGCGAGGCAGAGGCACGTCAGGCACGTGAGCCAGGAGAGCCACGTGGGGAGGAGGCGGCATGATCCCCGCGGCCTTCGACTACACACGGCCCGAGACCGTGGACGAGGCCGTGCGTGCGCTCGCGGACGCCGGCGACGAAGGAAAGGTGCTGGCCGGCGGGCAGAGCCTGCTGCCGATGCTCCGGCTGCGGCTGGCGTTCCCCGAACTCATGGTGGACGTGGGCCGGATAGCGGAGCTGCGCGGCGTGCGCGAGGACCAGGACGCCCTCGTCATCGGCGCGATGACCACGCACCACGACGTGATCGCCGACCCGCTGGTGCGACGCCACGCCGGGCTGCTCGCCGCGGCGACGGAGACGGTCGCCGATCCCGCGATACGGCACCGGGGCACGCTCGGCGGCTCCCTCGCCCACGCCGACCCGGCCGGCGACCTGCCCGCCGTCGTCCTCGCCCTCGACGGCGAACTCGTCGCGGAGGGCCCGCAGGGGCGGCGCACGATCCCCGCGCGGGAGTTCTTCACCGACTATCTGCAGACCGTGCTCCGGCCCGACGAACTGCTGGTCGAGATACGCGTACCGAAGACCGACGGATGGGGCTTCCACTACGAGAAGTTCCAGCTGGTCGCCCAGGCCTGGGCCGTGGTCGGCGTCGCGGCGCTCGTACGGGGCGACGACGGCCGGATCGCCGAAGCCCGGATCGGCCTGACCCACATGGGCGCGACCCCGCTGCGGGCCGCGGCCACCGAGACCGCACTCGCCGGGGCCGACGGCCCGGACGCGATCGCGCGCGCCGCGGAGTCCGCGGCCGAGGGCACGCACCCCACGTCCGACCTCTCCGCCTCGCCCGGCTACCGCGAGCACCTGGCCCGGGTGCTCACCCGGCGGGCGGTGCTGGCCGCGGCGGGGATGGCATGACGGGGTCCCGTGGATGACCGTGCCCGAGGCGTTCCGGGGGCCGGACGAGGTACGGAGGCGGTTGGAGGACGTCGGATACCTCGTGGACGAAGGGCTGGCCATCGCCTGCTATCTGGCCCTGAAACTGCACCGGCCGGTCTTCTGCGAGGGGGACGCGGGAGTGGGCAAGACCTCGCTCGCCGGTGCCCTCGCCGAGGTGCTGGGCGCACCGCTCATCCGGCTCCAGTGCTACGAGGGCATCGACGCCTCGCAGGCGCTGTACGACTGGGACTTCCCGCGGCAGCTGCTGCACTTGCGGGCCGCGGAGGCCGCCGGGATCACCGACGCGGCGCGGCTGGAGGGCGAGCTGTACGACCGGCGGTTCCTCATCGAGCGGCCGCTGCTGCGGGCCCTGCGGACCCAGCCGTCCGTGCTGCTGGTCGACGAAGTGGACCGGGCCGACGACGAGTTCGAGGCGTTCCTGCTCGAGCTCCTGTCCGAGTACACGGTCACGGTGCCCGAGCTCGGCACGCTGCGGGCCGAGTCGCCGCCGGTGGTGGTGCTCACGTCGAACCGGACGCGCGAGGTGCACGACGCGCTCAAGCGGCGCTGCCTGTACCACTGGTTCGAGCATCCGTCCTACGCCCGCGAACTGGCCATCGTCCGCAGACGGCTGCCCGGCGTCACCGCGCGGCTCGCCGAGCAGGTGACCACGCTCGTCCAGGCCCTGCGGGCCGAGGACCTGCTCAAACCGCCCGGCGTTGCGGAGACGATCGACTGGGCCGAGGCCCTGGACGCGCTCGGCGCGACCGAGCTGGACGCCGAGCTGGCCGTGGCCACGCTCGGCTCGGTGCTCAAGTACCGGGAGGACGCCGAACGGGCCCGCACGCTGGACCTGTCCGCGATCCTGGCGGCGGGAGTGTGAGGGCCATGGCGATGGACGCCCCCGCGGTGCTGGTGGGGTTCGCGCGTGCGCTGCGGGCAGCGGGTCTGGACGCGGGGCCCGACCGGGTGCAGACGTATCTGCGGGCGCTCGACGTCCTGGGGCCCGGGCCGCGGACGAGCGTGTACTGGGCGGGGCGGCTCACGCTGTGCGGCAGCCAGGACGATCTCGACTGCTACGACCGCGTGTTCGCCGCGTACTTCGACGGCCGCACGGCCGGCAGGGCGGCACGAGGCGGGACGCGGCGCCCGCCCGCGGCCCCGCGGCCCCGTCCCGTCGTACGGGAAACGGACCGCTCCGGCGGAGTCCCGGCCCCTCCGGACGAAGAACAACGGCACGCGCGCACGGCCGCCGCACTCGCCAGCTCCACCGAAGTGCTCCGCCACCGCGACGTCGCCGAACTGACGGGCGCCGAACGCGAGCAGCTGCGACGGCTGCTGGCCGCCTTCGCGCTCCGTGGCGAGCCGCGGCGCACCGCCCGGCTGCGCCCGGCCCGCCACGGCGGCGTCGACCCCGGCCGGACCGTACGGGAGTGGCTGCGCCGCGGTGGTGAACCGGCCCGGCTCCGCCGCCGCGCACGGGTCCACCGGCCGCGCCGCGTGGTGCTGCTGCTGGACGTGAGCGGCTCGATGGCCCCGTACGCGGACGCACTGCTCCGCTTCGCGCACGCCGCCGCACGGGGCCCCGCGCGCACGGAGGTCTTCACGATCGGCACCCGGCTGACCCGCGTCACCGCCGCGCTGTCCCACCGCGACCCCGACACGGCCATGGCGGCGGTCGCCGCCGCGGTCCCCGACTGGCGTGGCGGCACCCGCCTCGGCGAGACGCTCCGCGGCTTCCTCGACCGCTGGGGCCGGCGCGGCATGGCCCGCGGCGCGGTGGTCGTCCTGCTCTCCGACGGCTGGGAACGCGCCGACCCCGCGCTCCTGGCCACCCAGATGCGCCGCCTCCACCGCCTCGCCCACCGCGTCATCTGGGCCAACCCCCGCAAGGCCCGCCCCGGTTACGCCCCCCTCGCGGCCGGCATGGCAGCGGCCCTGCCCAGCGTCGACGCGTTCGTGGAGGGCCACAGCCTGGCGGCCCTGGAGCGCCTCGCGGCGGTCGTGAGAGGAGCGGACGATGCGTGAGGATGCGGGCCGCCGGCCCGCGCCCTGGGGGCTCCGAAGGAACCCGGTACCGGCCGGGTGGGCCGGTGTGTCGGTCGTCAAGTGCCGGGCGGGCTGGGATGTACCCGAACCTGCGGGTGGGGTCGTGTGTCCGCGTGGTGCCCGGTACCGGCGGGTGGGCCGGTGTGTCCGTCCTCGAACGCCGGACGGGCTGGGAGTGCCCGGTACCCGCTCGCCTGGCCGGCGCCGGACGGGCAGCGACGCAGTCCTTGCCCCCACGCCCGCCAGGGCGTGTGGGGGTCCGGGGCGGAGCCCCCGAACGGAGGTCCGGGGCGGAGCCCCGGTCACGGGAAGGGTTGGGGTGGGGACGGAGCCGGCCGCAGACGTCCACGCGGCTGCCGCAAGCGACACGCGCGGACGTGCGTGAGAGGAGCCGAGCATGCGTGACATCCTCCCGGCGCTGAGCCGGTGGTACGGGGCCGGCGAACCCTTCGGGCTCGCCACCGTCGTCGCGGTGAGCCGCAGCGCCCCGCGCGGCCCGGGCGCCGCGATGGCCGTCGGGCCGGACGACGAGGTCGTCGGCAGCGTGTCCGGCGGATGCGTGGAGGGCGCGGTCTACGACCTCGCCAAAGAGGTCGTCGACGACGGCGAGGCGCGGCTGCAGACCTTCGGCTACAGCGACGAGGACGCGTTCGCCGTCGGTCTGACCTGCGGCGGCGCGATCACCCTGCTCGTACGCCGCGTCGCGCCCGACACCGATCCGTCGTTCGGCGCGGTCGCCGAGTCGGTGGCGGGGCACCGCCCCGTGACGGTGGCGATGGTGACGGACGGCCCGGCGCCCCACGGTGCAGCACTCGCCGTGTGGCCGGACACGGTCGAGGGCACGCTCGGCGCCCCCGGCCTCGACGCGGCCGTGACCGCCGACGCGCGCGGCGAGCTCGCACAGGGCGCTACCGGGCTCCGGCACTACGGCCCGCAGGGCCAGCGCCGGGAGGACGCCGTCACGGTGTTCCTGCAGTCGTTCGCCCCGCCGCCGCGGATGCTCGTCTTCGGCGCGATCGACTACGCGGCGGCCGTCGCCCGCATCGGCGCCTTCCTCGGCTACCGGGTGACCGTGTGCGACGCCCGCCCGGTCTTCGCCACGCCCAAGCGCTTCCCGGAAGGTGTGGAGGTCGTGGTCGACTGGCCGCACCGCTATCTGGGCGGCACCGAGACCGACTCCCGCACGGTGATCTGTGTCCTGACCCATGACCCGAAGTTCGATGTGCCGCTGCTGGAGGAGGCGTTGCGCCGGCCGGCCGCGTACATCGGCGCGATGGGCAGCCGCCGTACCCACGACGACCGCATGAAGAGGCTGCGGGAGGCGGGCCTGAGCGAGGCGGAACTGGCGCGGCTGCGCTCACCCGTGGGCCTGGATCTCGGGGCCCGTACCCCGGAGGAGGTGGCCGTGTCCGTCGCCGCGGAGATCGTCGCCCTGCGCTGGGGCGGCAGCGGCGCGCCGCTGACCGCGACGGCCGGAGCGATCCATCCTTCCTGAACGCCCGAAAGGACGTGCGGACCATGGAGTTGCAGCATGAATTCACCGTTCCCGTCCCGGTCGACGACGCCTGGCGCGCGCTCCTCGACATCGAGGCGGTGGCGCCCTGCATGCCCGGGGCGACCGTGGAGGCGTACGACGGCGAGACCATCACCGGCACGGTGAAGGTCAAGGTCGGCCCGATCACGGTCACGTACCGCGGAACCGCCGTCTTCGACGAGAAGGACGAGGCGGCCCACCGGATGGTGCTGACCGCCAGCGGCAAGGAGACCCGCGGCCAGGGCACGGCACGGGCCACGGTCACCGGCACGCTCACGCCGGCGGACGGCGGCGGCACGGCCGTGTCGGTCCGCACCGATCTCGCGGTCACCGGGCGGCCGGCCCAGTTCGGCCGCGGCGTGATGGCCGAGGTGGGCGACGAGCTCATCGGACAGTTCGCGGACTGCCTCTCGCGGAAGCTGTCCGCCTCCGCGGCGGAGCCGGAGGGCCCGGCAGCGCCGGACGTTCAGGCGGAGGAGGCCGGTGCCCCGTACACAGAGCCGATCGACCTCGTACGGACCGCGGGCCTCCCCGTCGCCAAGCGCGCCGTGGTGGCGGCGCTGGCGCTGGCGGCGGTGGCCGCGCTGGTCGTCGTACTCCGGCGGCGGTGCTGCCACTGACCGACGACGAGAGGCCGACGACAAGAGGCCGGCGACGAGAGGCCGAACAGTCGCCGAAACGGATCCTGCCCGTTCACGCCACCCGGCAGTGGCAGCGGATCCTGCAGAACCAGCGCGGAGCCGTGGTCGCGAACGCCGTGCGGCGCGACACGGACGCGGCGATCCGCCGACTGCGCTTCCGGCTGGAGGGAGCGGAGCCACAGAGGGCTCCCGGGGCCCCGGGAGCAGGGCTTCAGAAGGCCCCGAAACCGGCCATGGGCCGGCCGGCCGGTGACCGGACACCGAGGTCACCGGCCGGCCTTTCCCTGTCTCCCGGCGCGTCCGCATCGCCCCCGGCCTGCGCTTTCCGGGGTCGGCGGCAACACGCGTAAGAGACCCGTCAAGGACGTGTCGGTGGCCGTAAGGGCACCGTCAACGCAGCGGCCGCGGCCTCCGTCGCGAGGTTTCCTCTAACCGTCCGATCCGAAATTCCGAGCCTCACCTAGGAGCTCACGATGGCCGACGTGGCCTTCGTCGTCACCACGATCGCGGTCTTCGCGCTGGTGGCGTTCATCGCCAAGGGGGTGGCGAAGCTGTGACTGCCGAGAACATCGTCGGCCTGATCGTGGCTGCCGCCCTGCTGGGCTACCTCGTCCTCGCCCTCGTCAAGCCGGAGAGGTTCTGAGTCGATGAGCCCCGTTCTTGCCGGTGTGCTCCAGCTGCTCGCGCTGATAGCGGCGCTCGCGCTGGCCTACCGTCCGCTCGGCGACTACATGGCCCGGGTCTACTCCTCCGACAGGCATCTGCGCGTCGAGAAGTGGATCTACAAGGGCATCGGCGCCAACCCGAGTGCCGAGATGCGCTGGCCCGCCTATCTTCGCGGTGTCCTGGCCTTCTCCGCCGTCAGCGTCCTCTTCCTCTATCTGCTGCAGCGCGTCCAGGGCAGTCTGCCCGGCTCGCTCGGCTTCTCCTCGATCGACCCGGACCAGGCGTTCAACACCGCCGCGTCCTTCGTGTCGAACACGAACTGGCAGTCGTACTACGGCGAGCAGGCCATGGGCCACGTCGTCCAGACCGGCGGCCTGGCGGTGCAGAACTTCGTCTCCGCCGCCGTGGGTATCGCGGTCGCGGTCGCGCTGGTCCGCGGCTTCGCCCGGTCCCGCACGGGTGAGCTGGGCAACTTCTGGGCCGACCTGGTCCGCGGCACCGTCCGCATCCTGCTGCCGATCTCCGTGATCGGTGCGATCGTCCTGGTCGCGGCGGGCGCCATCCAGAACTTCGCCGGCATCCACGAGGTCGGCCAGTTCATGGGCGGTTCGCAGCAGTGGAACGGCGGGGCGGTCGCCTCGCAGGAGGCCATCAAGGAGCTGGGCACGAACGGTGGCGGCTACTTCAACGCCAACTCGGCCCACCCGTTCGAGAACCCGAACGCGTTCACGAACCTCTTCCAGATCTTCCTGATCCTGCTGATCCCGTTCGCCCTGACCCGCACCTTCGGCAAGATGGTCGGCTCGGTGAAGCAGGGCTACGCGCTCCTGGCGACCATGGGCATCATCTGGGTCGGCTTCACCGCACTGATGTGGTGGACCGAGTTCGCGGGCCGCGGCCCGGCCTTCGAGATCGCCGGCGGCGCGCTGGAGGGCAAGGAGACCCGCTTCGGCATCGGCGCCTCGTCGATCTTCGCGGTCTCCACGACGCTCACCTCGACCGGTGCGGTGGACTCCTTCCACTCCTCGTTCACCGGCCTGGGCGGCGGGATCACGATGCTCGGCATGATGCTGGGCGAGATTGCCCCCGGTGGTGTGGGCTCCGGCCTCTACGGCATGCTGATCATGGCGATCATCGCGGTGTTCATCGCGGGCCTGATGGTCGGCCGTACGCCCGAGTATCTCGGCAAGAAGCTCGGGACCCGTGAGATCAAGCTGGCCGCGCTCTACATCCTGGTCACCCCGGCGCTGGTGCTGTGCTTCACCGCGGCGGCGATGGCCCTGCCGACCCCGGCCCACTCGATGACCAACTCGGGTGCGCACGGCTTCTCCGAGATCCTCTACGCCTACACCTCGGGTGCCAACAACAACGGCTCCGCGTTCGCGGGTCTCAACGCCGACACGCAGTGGTTCAACACCACGATCGGTCTGGCGATGCTGCTCGGCCGTTTCCTTCCGATGGTGTTCGTGCTGGCGCTGGCCGGCTCGCTCGCCGAGCAGAAGCCGGTGCCGGCCACCGCGGGAACGCTGCGGACCGACAAGCCGCTGTATGCGGGTCTGCTGGTCGGCACCATCCTGATCATCACCGGTCTGACCTACTTCCCGGCCCTGGCGCTGGGTCCGCTTGCCGAAGGGCTGGCGTCATGACCACCGACGTAAAGAAGCATGAGGACCCCGTGTCCCAGACATCCACCGCCACCGCGACCCGGGCGCCGCACAGCGATGTGCCGACCGGGCACAAGCCCGACGCCGGGCGCGTCGGCGCCGGTCTGTTCGACCCCAGGCAGCTGGTCAAGTCCTTCCCGGACGCGATCCGCAAGCTCGACCCCCGGGTGATGATCAAGTCGCCGGTGATGTTCGTGGTCCTGGTCGGCTCGGTGCTGACCACGGCGTTCGCCGTCATGGACCCGACCGACTGGTTCGGCTGGGCGATCGCCGCCTGGCTGTGGCTGACCACGATCTTCGCCAATCTGGCGGAGGCCGTGGCCGAGGGCCGCGGCAAGGCGCAGGCGGACACCCTGCGCAAGGCCAAGACCGACACCGTCGCCCGCCGCCTGACCAGGGACGGCAGGACCGAGGAGCGGGTGCCCGGCACCGAGCTGCGGATCGGCGAACTGGTCGTCTGCGAGGCCGGCGACATCATTCCCGGCGACGGTGACGTCGTCGAGGGCGTGGCATCGGTGGACGAGTCCGCCATCACCGGCGAGTCGGCTCCGGTCATCCGTGAGTCCGGCGGTGACCGCTCGGCGGTCACCGGCGGGACGAAGGTGCTGTCCGACCGGATCGTCATCAGGATCACGACGAAGCCCGGCGAGACGTTCATCGACCGGATGATCAACCTGGTCGAGGGTGCGGCCCGGCAGAAGACGCCGAACGAGATCGCGCTGAACATCCTGCTCGCCTCGCTGACCATCGTCTTCCTCCTGGCCGTGGTGACGCTGCAGCCGTTCGCGACGTACGCGAACGCCCCGCAGACGATGATCGTCCTCGTCGCGCTGCTCGTCTGTCTGATCCCGACCACCATCGGCGCGCTGCTGTCGGCGATCGGCATCGCGGGCATGGACCGCCTGGTCCAGCGCAACGTGCTGGCCATGTCCGGCCGTGCGGTCGAGGCCGCCGGTGACGTGTCGACGCTGCTGCTCGACAAGACCGGCACGATCACCCTCGGCAACCGCCAGGCCGCCGAGTTCCTCCCGGTCGACGGCACCACCGCCGCCGAACTCGCGGACGCCGCGCAGCTCTCCTCGCTCGCCGACGAGACCCCCGAGGGGCGTTCCGTCGTCGTCCTGGCGAAGGAGACGTACGGGCTGCGCGAGCGCCACCAGGGCGAGCTGGAGCACGCCACCTGGGTTCCGTTCACGGCCCAGACCCGTATGTCGGGTGTGGACGTGGACGGGCGCAAGGTCCGCAAGGGCGCGGCCGGTTCGGTCATCACGTGGGTCAAGGAGCAGCACGGCACCGTCGCCGACGGCGCCGACCAGGTCGCGAACCGGATCTCCGAGGCGGGCGGCACGCCGCTGCTGGTCGCCGTCGAGGACGACAAGGGTGCCCGGATACTCGGCGTCATCCACCTCAAGGACGTCGTCAAGGACGGCATGCGGGAGCGGTTCGACGAGCTGCGCCGCATGGGCATCAAGACCGTGATGATCACGGGTGACAACCCGCTGACCGCCAAGGCGATCGCCGAGGAGGCGGGCGTCGACGACTTCCTCGCGGAGGCCACTCCCGAGGACAAGATGGCGCTCATCAAGCGGGAGCAGGCCGGCGGCAAGCTCGTCGCGATGACCGGTGACGGGACGAACGACGCCCCGGCGCTGGCGCAGGCGGACGTCGGTGTGGCGATGAACACCGGGACCTCGGCCGCCAAGGAGGCCGGGAACATGGTGGACCTCGACTCCAACCCGACCAAGCTCATCGAGATCGTCGAGATCGGCAAGCAGCTCCTCATCACCCGTGGCGCGCTGACGACCTTCTCGATCGCCAACGACGTGGCGAAGTACTTCGCGATCATCCCCGCGATGTTCGCGGTGGTCTACCCGGGCCTGGACAAGCTCAACATCATGCAGCTGTCCTCGCCGGAGTCCGCGATCCTGTCCGCGGTCATCTTCAACGCGCTGATCATCATCGCGCTGGTCCCGCTCGCCCTCAAGGGCGTGCGCTACCGGCCGACCAGCGCGGACAAGATGCTCCGCCGCAACCTCGGGATCTACGGACTCGGCGGCCTGATCGCCCCGTTCATCGGCATCAAGATCATCGACCTGCTCATCTCCCTCATCCCCGGAATCGGCTGATCGCCATGAACAACTCCTTCGGAAACGCGGCACGGCTGACCTGGGCCGGGCTCCGCGCCCTCCTCGTCCTGACCCTGGTGACCGGCGTCATCTACCCGCTGGCCGTCACCGGCGTCGCCCAGGGCTTGTTCAGCGGCAAGGCGAACGGCTCGGAGATCAAGGCCGACGGCAGGGTCGTCGGCTCCGAACTCATCGGCCAGACCTACAACCTGCCGAAGAAGAACCCGGACGACGCGGAGGAGGCGGCGGTCCCGGACCTGAAGTGGTTCCAGCCGCGTCCGTCCAACGGCCTTGGCAGCAACAGCGTCAACACCCAGTACTCGCTGATCCTCTCCGGGGCGACCAACCGCTCCGGCGACAACGAGGAACTGATCCAGTGGGTCAAGGACGCCAAGGCCGCCGTGGTCAAGGACAACTCCACCGCCACCTACAAGGTCAAGCCCTCGGACGTGCCGGCCGACGCCGTCACCTCCTCCGGCTCCGGCCTGGACCCGGACATCTCCCCCCAGTACGCGAAGCTCCAGGTCCACCGGGTCGCCGAGAAGAACCACCTCACAGTCGCCCAGGTCGACAAGCTCGTCGCCGACCACACCGACGGCCGGATCCTCGGCTTCATGGGTGAGCCCGGCGTCAACGTGCTCGAGCTCAACATCGCGCTGAAGCAGCTCACCGAGAAGTGACCGAGCAGTGACCGAGCAGTGATCGACAACTGATCGACAACTGATCGACAACTGATCGAACCCCCAGGCAGCGGGCGGCTGGAAACCTCCGCCGCCCGCTGCCCGGGCCGGCCGTACCGCAGGAAGGCACGCCGATCCCGGCAGCCCGTCCGCGCAGAAACTGGCCCAACTCGCCGACGCCCTCAGTACGTAGCATCCAGCGCTGCTGCCGGAGCGGCCGCCGTCCCTGACCTCCCTGGACAGACCAGCCAGATCAAGCTGAAAGGTCGTCGAGAACCTGTCGGTGCTGCCTCGTGTCGGTGTTGGGCCGAACGGGTGAGGGGCGCGAGGATGGTCCCATGAGCAGGTACGAGAGGTACGACGTCACCGACGAGCAGTGGGCGGGGCTGGCCCAGGTCGTTCCCCTGCGCGGGCGCAACGAGTGGCCGTCGAGAGTCGACCATCACACGATCCCGCGCGACTACGGAGACGCCTCGGGGATGGAGGCGGGAGAGCAGCGGCGCATGGTCGTCCTGCGGGTGCAGGTGTTCGCGGACGCCCGCGAGGTCGCCGAGTACCTCATCGCGCAGATCCCGGTGCTGCTGGACCTGACGAGCGCGGACGCCGAAGTGGCCAAGCGGATCCTGGACTTCAGCAGCGGTGTCGTCTTCGGGCTCGGCTGCGGGATGCACCGGGTGGACCGCAACGTCTTCCTGCTCGCACCGCTCGGCACGGAGGTCGAAGGCATCGCCGCCGCGGCCGTCCCCCATTCGTAGGAAGCCCCTTCCGGCGTAACGGTTCGTCGTGTGCGACGCTGCGTAGCGTGCCCCGCATGGACGCACTGACCAGCACACTTCCCGCGGAGTCCGCAGAATCCATGGGCCCTGCACCCGTTCGCCCACCGGGATCCGGACGCGCACGGGGATCCGTACCCGGGTCCGGAACCGCACCCGCATCCGTATTCGCTCTCCCTGTGGTGACCGAACTGAGGCTGTCCGCCTTCGCCTCGCACCGGGGAGCCGCTTTCCCGCTCGGTTCCCCGGTGACCCTGTTCGCCGGGCCGAGCGGCAGCGGAAAGTCGAGCGCGCTGCGGGCGTACGAGGCGCTGGCCCGCCTCGGCTCGGGCGCGGAGCTGGGCGAGGCGTTCCCCGACCCGGCGGGCTGTGTCCCCGAGCGGGCGAAGGCGGACGCGCAGGGCCGGCGGGGTTTCCGCATCGGCTGTACGGTCCAGGGCCCCGCCGGTTCCGTACGTCTCGACCTCGCCGTACAGGCCGAGCCGGAACTCCGCATCGTCGGCGAGCGTTTGACCGCTGACGGACGGATCCTGCTGAGCACGGCCCTGCGCGACCCCGGCCGCTCGTGCGTGCAGGCCGCCTGGCACACGGCGGGCTCGGTCGCCGTCACCCGCGCCCCGCTGCCGGACGACCGGCTGGGCACGGCGATGCTGCCGCTGCGGGTCTCCGGCAGGACGGACGGGGAGCGCGCCGTGCTGGCCGCCGTCGAGCAGGTGGTGGTGGCGCTGCGGTCGGTGTTCGCGTGCGACCCGCAGCCGCAGTCGATGCGTGCGCCGGTCCTGCCGGGTGAAGGGCGTCTGCGGCGCGGCTGCGACAACCTGGCGGCGGTGCTGCACCGCACGCGCAGCGAGTGCGTCCGCCGCCACGCGCGGCTGACCGCTGCCGCGCGGGCGGGCTGCGCCGGTCCGGTGTCCGAGGTGGGCGTCGAGGAGCTCGCGGACGGGACGTTACGGGCGGTCATCGACCGGGCCGCCGGCAGCGTTGCCACGCCCCTCGCGCGGCTCGGCGACGGCGAACTGCGCTATCTGGCGCTCGCCCTGGTCCTGCTCACGGGTCCGGGCGTGCTCGCGGTGGACCAAGTGGCGGAGGTGCCGGGGGCGCTGCAGTGCCTCACGGTCCTGGCCGACGGCTTCGATCGCGGCCTGGACCGCCGCCAGGTGGCCGAACTGGCCTCAGTGGCCGCCTCGGTCTGCGCCGACGGCCATCTGCGGCTGGTGGGCTCGGTGAGTGACCGTGACGGTGGCGCATTCGCGCGGGAGACCGACGGAGTGACGGTGGTAGACCTGGTGCCGTGACAGAACTGGACGTGAAAGCACTGCAGCGCAGACTGGCCGAGTTCGCGGCCGCCCGGAACTGGGGGCCTTACCACACCCCGAAGAACCTCGCGGTGGCGCTGACGGTCGAGGCGGCCGAACTGGTCGAGATCTTCCAGTGGTTGACGCCGGAGGAGTCGGCCCGGGTGATGGACGATCCGCAGAAGGCCCACCGTGTGGCGGACGAGGTCGCCGACGTCCTGGCCTATCTGCTCCAGTTCTGCGAGGTGCTCGGCGTCGACGCACTCGCCGCGCTGGCCGCGAAGATCGACCGGAACGAACTGCGGTTCCCGGCGGCCGAAAGGCCGTCGGACGGCCCTGCACCGACTGATCGTCACTCTGCGGAGTGATCGACCTTTCCCCAATCCGCTTCCTGTCCACAGATTTCCGAATTCCCCTGGCTTTTCGTCTGGAGCTCCCTCACTCTGGGTAGTGACTGAGTGAACGGAATTTCGTACGAACGGGGGCGGCGTACATGGAAGCGGAGCGGCTCATCGCGGCCGGCCGGCACGCACTGGCGGAGAGCCGTGACGCGCTGGACATCGTGGCGGAGGCCTGGCAGGCGCAGGCCCTCGCCCAGGCGGTCGGTACGCAACTGGCGCTGTGCGGGCCCCAGGAGCTGCGCGGCGAGGCGCGCGGCCTCAGCGAGGCGGGTGGCCGCGGCGGGGGGTTCGTCGATCCACAACTGCTGGGGGTCGGCGGGCTCCGTGCAGCGCAGCTCAGCGAAGTCACCGATCCTCGGCGTGCTTTGACCCTCCTGAGCACGCTCCTCGGTGAGATCGGCATAGCTCTCGTCGGCGTTGCCTGTGCCACGGACGAGGAAGGGCTCTACTGGCAGTGCATCGAAGCCATCGACGCCACGGACGAGTCCAACGACCGCGTCCGGGCGATGCTCCGAAGACTCTCCTTACGCGACCGGGACCGGGAACGTCACCGCGACCGGGACCGCGACCGGGACCAGGAGCGCGACCGGGAGCGTGGCCGCGAACGCGAGAGTCGTCGCGTCGACCCGGACGCGGCGACGAGCCCGCCCTGAGGCCGGGCCGGGCAGGCCGGGCAGGAGGGGCAGGAGGGGCAGGTCGGCTCACATCGAGAGGTTGACGCACGCACGACGGTGCAGGATGGAGGTATGGATCTTCGAATCTTCACAGAGCCCCAGCAAGGGGCTTCCTACGACACCCTGCTGAAGGTCGCCAAGGCCACCGAGGACCTCGGCTTCGACGCATTCTTCCGGTCCGACCACTATCTGCGCATGGGCTCGGCCGACGGCCTCCCCGGCCCCACCGACGCCTGGATCACCCTCGCGGGGCTCGCCCGTGAGACCCGGCGGATCAGGCTCGGCACCTTGATGACCGCTGGTACGTTCCGGCTGCCCGGAGTGCTCGCCATCCAGGTCGCCCAGGTCGATCAGATGTCCGGCGGCCGGATCGAGCTCGGGCTCGGCGCGGGCTGGTTCGAGGAGGAGCACAAGGCGTACGGCATCCCGTTCCCCAAGGAGAAGTTCGCCCGGCTCGAGGAGCAGCTCGCCATCGTCACCGGCCTGTGGGCCACGGAGACGGGCAGGACCTTCAGCTACGAAGGCAAGCACTACCAGCTGCGGGACTGCCCCGCGCTGCCCAAGCCCGCCCAGAGCAAGGTCCCGGTGCTCATCGGCGGCCACGGCACGACCCGCACGCCGCGGCTGGCCGCCCGCTACGCCGATGAGTTCAACATGCCTTTCGCGTCCCTGGAGGACAGTGAGCGGCAGTTCGGCAGGGTCCGCGCCGCCGCGGAGGAGGCCGGCCGCAAGGGCGACGACCTCGTCTACTCCAACGCCCTTGTCGTCTGTGTCGGCAAGGACGACGCGGAGGTCGCCCGCCGCGCCGCCGCCATCGGACGGGAGGTCGACGAGCTGAAGACCAACGGCCTCGCGGGCTCGCCGGCCGAGGTCGTCGACAAGCTCGGCCGGTACGCCGCGATCGGCTCGTCCCGTGTCTATCTGCAGGTCCTCGACCTGCACGACCTGGACCACCTGGACCTCATCTCCTCCCAGGTCCAGTCCCAGCTCGGCTGAGCCGTCCCGCCCGGTCCGGACCCACCCCCGGAGTCACCTGTGAAGCCCGTCCGCAGCCTCGCCGCCGCCCTCGCCGAAGGGCCGCTCGTCCTCGACGGCGGCCTCTCCAACCAGCTGGAGGCACAGGGCTGCGACCTGTCCGACGCCCTCTGGTCGGCGCGGCTGCTCGCGGACGGCCCGGAGCAGATCGAGGCCGCCCACACGGCGTACGTGCGGGCGGGCGCACAGGTGCTCATCACCTCCAGCTACCAGGCGACCTTCGAGGGCTTCGCCCGCCGTGGCGTCGGCCACGCCGAGGCAGCCGCCCTGCTGGCCCGCAGCGTGGACCTCGCCCGCGCCGCTGCGGAGCGCACCGACCGGGAGGTGTGGGTCGCGGCGTCGGCCGGTCCGTACGGGGCGATGCTCGCGGACGGCAGCGAGTACCGCGGCCGGTACGGACTCACGGTGCGGGAGCTGGAGGCCTTCCACCGCCGCCGCATCGAGGCCCTCGCGGCAGCCTGCCCCGACGCCCTCGCCCTGGAGACGGTGCCGGACACCGACGAGGCGCAGGCACTGCTCAGAGCCGCGCACGCGGTCGGCCTGCCGGTCTGGCTCTCGTACACCATCGCGGGGACCCGCACCCGGGCCGGCCAGGACCTTTCGGCGGCCTTCGCCCTCAGCGCGGACAACCCCCAGGTCATCGCCGTCGGCGTCAACTGCTGCGAGCCCGGCGACGCGGACCGTGCGGTGGAGCTCGCCGCCCGGGAGACGGGCAAGCCGGTCGTCGTCTACCCGAACAGCGGCGAACGGTGGGACGCCACCGCACGGACCTGGCGCGGCGCCGTCACCTTCGATCCGGCCCGCGCCCGCGAGTGGCAGGCGGCCGGGGCGCGCCTCATCGGCGGGTGCTGCCGCGTGGGCCCGGACCGCATCGCGGCGCTGGCGACCGCCCTCACCGGTCCGGAGCCTTAGCCGTACCCGTGCGCGCCGCTGCGGAGACCGCACCGCAGGCCCGTACCAGCCGGGAAAATACCTGGTCGGAGGGCGCTGGTGAGGCGATACTCGGACACGTGTTCATGACCATCAGTACGACCGGCACCCCTGAGCGTCCCGCCACCGACCTGGGCTTTCTGCTGCACAAGCATCCCGACAAGGCGCAGACGTTCTCCACCTCCCACGGCACGGCGCACATCCTCTACCCCGAGGCCACCGCCGAGCGCTGCACAGCGGCACTGCTGCTGGAGGTGGATCCGGTGGCGCTCGTGCGGCGCGGCAAGGGCAAGGGGCGCGGCGGCGCGCCCGATTCGGCCCTCGCGCAGTACGTCAACGACCGGCCGTACGCGGCGTCCTCGCTGCTCTCCGTGGCGATGAGCACCGTCTTCAAGAGCGCGCTGCGCGGCGTGTGCCACGCCATGCCGGACCGGGCCGGGAGTCCGCTGCCCCTGCGGATCGAGGTGCCCGCACTGCCCGCGCGCGGCGGGGCCGAACTGGTGCGCAAGCTGTTCGGGCCGCTCGGCTGGGACTCGGTCGACGCCGAGCCGGTGGCGCTCGACGAGCAGTTCCCGGAATGGGGCGACTCGCGGTACGTGCGGCTCGTCCTGGAAGGGGAGCTGCGCCTCGCCGACGCGCTGCGGCAGCTCTACGTCCTGCTGCCCGTTCTCGACGACGCCAAGCACTACTGGGTCGCGCCCGACGAGGTCGACAAGCTGCTGCGGGCCGGAGAGGGCTGGCTGGCCGAGCACCCCGAGCAGAGGCTGATCACCAGCCGCTATCTGTCCCGCCGCTGGGGTCTGACCCGGCAGGCGATGGAGCGGCTCGAGCTCGTACGGCTCGCCGAGAGCGACGACCTCGAGGTCGAGGACGTCGACAACGCCGTGGACGAGACCACGGACACCGACGAGCGCCCCGTGCCGCTCGCCGAGCAGCGCCGCGAGGCCATTCTGGACGCCCTGCGCGCCGCCGGCGCGGCCTCCGTGCTCGACCTGGGCTGCGGCCAGGGCCAGTTGGTGCAGGCGCTCCTCAAGGACGTGCGGTTCACCGACATCGTCGGTGTGGACGTGTCCGTGCGCGCGCTCACCGTCGCCGCCCGCCGGCTGAAGCTGGAGCGCATGGGCGAGCGCCAGTCCGGCCGCGTCACGCTGCTCCAGGGCTCGCTCACGTACACCGACAAGCGGCTCGGGGGCTATGACGCCGCCGTGCTCAGCGAGGTCATCGAGCACCTCGACCTGCCACGGCTGCCCGCCCTGGAGTACGCCGTCTTCGGCTCCGCACGCCCGCGCACGGTGATCGTGACGACCCCGAACGTCGAGTACAACGTCCGCTGGGACTCCCTGCCCGCCGGGCACGTCCGCCACAGCGACCATCGCTTCGAGTGGACCCGGACCGAGTTCCGCGACTGGGCGGAGCAGGTCGCCGGGCGCCACGGATACGACGTCCGGTACGCCGGCGTAGGCGACGAGGACCCCGAAGTGGGCGCCCCGACGCAGATGGCGGTATTCACCCTGACCACGAAGGAGGTGGAGGCGGCATGACCACCACCACCCGCACCCTGCCCGTCCCCGACCTCTCCCTCGTGGTCCTCGTCGGCGCCACTGGCTCCGGAAAGTCCACGTTCGCCCTCAGGCACTTCAAGTCCACCGAGGTGATCTCGTCGGACTTCTGCCGCGGCCTGGTCGCCGACGACGAGAACGACCAGAGCGCGAGCGGCGACGCCTTCGACGTGCTGCACTACATCGTCGGCAAGCGGCTCGCCGCCGGCCGGCTCACCGTCGTCGACGCCACCAACGTCCAGCAGGAGAGCCGCCGCCAGCTCGTCCGGATCGCGCGCGAGCACGACGTCCTGCCCGTCGCGATCGTCCTCGACCTGCCCGAAGAGGTCTGCGCCGCACGCAACGCGGAACGCCCCGACCGGGCCGGCATGCCCCGCCACGTCATCCAGCGGCACCGCCGCGAGCTGCGCCGCTCGCTGCGCGGACTGGAGCGCGAGGGCTTCCGCAAGGTGCACGTCCTGCGCAGCGCGGAGGAGGCCGACGCGGCCGAGGTCGTGCTGGAGAAGCGCTACAACGACCTGCGCCACCTCACCGGGCCGTTCGACATCATCGGCGACATCCACGGCTGCCGCTCCGAGCTGGACGCCCTGCTCACCAAGCTCGGCTATGTGGATGGGGCACACCCTGAGGGCCGTACCGCCGTGTTCGTCGGGGACCTCGTCGACCGCGGCCCCGACAGCCCCGGTGTGCTGCGCCGGGTGATGAGCATGGTGGCCTCCGGCAACGCCCTGTGCGTTCCGGGGAACCACGAGAACAAGCTCGGCCGCTGGCTGAACGGCCGGCAGGTCCAGCGCACCCACGGACTCGCCGAGACCATCGAGCAGCTGGAGCGCGAGGACCCGAAGGACCCCGAATTCCGGCAGCGGGTGCGGGAGTTCATCGAAAACCTCGTCAGCCACTACGTCCTCGACGAGGGCAAGCTCGTCGTCTGTCACGCCGGCCTGCCCGAGAAGTACCACGGCCGCACCTCCGGCCGGGTCCGCTCGCACGCGCTGTACGGCGACACGACCGGTGAGACGGACGAGTTCGGGCTGCCCGTCCGCTACCCCTGGGCCGAGGACTACCGAGGCCGGGCGGCTGTGGTGTACGGCCACACACCCGTGCCCACCGCCTCCTGGCTCAACAACACCATCTGCCTCGACACCGGCGCCGTCTTCGGCGGAAAGCTGACCGCGCTGCGCTGGCCGGAGCGCGAACTCGTCGATGTACCAGCCGAGAAGGTGTGGTACGAGCCCACCAAGCCGCTCGTCACCGAGGCGCCCGGCGGACACCAGGGCCGCCCCCTCGACCTCGCCGACGTCCACGGCCGCCGCATCGTGGAGACCCGCCACATGGGTCGCGTCGCCGTGCGTGAGGAGAACGCGGCAGCGGCCCTCGAGGTGATGAGCCGCTTCGCGGTCGACCCGCGGCTGCTCGCCTACCTCCCGCCGACGATGGCGCCGACCGCGACCTCGCAGGAGGAGGGCTACCTGGAGCACCCGGCCGAGGCCTTCGCCCAGTACCGGACGGACGGAGTCGCGCAGGTCGTGTGCGAGGAGAAGCACATGGGCTCGCGGGCGGTCGCCCTCGTCTGCCGCGACGCCGACGTGGCGCGCGAGCGCTTCGGAGCGGAAGGGGCCACCGGCTCCCTGCACACCCGCACCGGACGCCCGTTCTTCGATGACGCCCAGGTCACCGAGGAGATCCTGGAACGACTGCGCGCGGCCGTCACCGGCGCCGGACTCTGGGACGAGCTCGAGACCGACTGGCTGCTCCTGGACGGCGAGCTGATGCCGTGGTCGCTCAAGGCGTCCGGGCTGCTCCGCAAGCAGTACGCGGCGGTCGGCGCCGCATCCGGCGCGGTCTTCCCGGGCGCCACGGCCGCGCTCGAAGCGGCGGCGGCCCGCGGCGTCGACGTCGGCGGACTGCTGGAGCGCCAGCGCGAACGGGCCGCGGACGCGGCCGCGTTCACCGAGGCGTACCGGCGGTACTGCTGGACCACCGAGGGCCTGGACGGGGTGCGCCTCGCGCCGTTCCAGATCCTCGCCGTCCAGGGCCGCTCCCTCGCCGCCGTACCGCACGACGAGCAACTGGCCTGGCTGGACCGGCTGGTGGAGGCGGACTCCATGAGCACAGCCACCGGATCCGGGCTGCTCCAGCGCACCCGCCGCCTCGTCGTCGACACGGGCGACGAGGAATCCGTGCGCGCCGGAGTCGACTGGTGGCTGGAGCTGACCGGCGCGGGCGGCGAGGGCATGGTCGTCAAGCCGCTGCGGGCGCTCGTACGGGACGACAAGGGCAGGCTCGTGCAGCCCGGCATCAAGGTGCGCGGGCGCGAGTACCTGCGGATCATCTACGGCCCCGAGTACACCCGCCCGGACAATCTGACCCGGCTGCGCAGCCGGTTCCTCGGCCACAAACGGTCGTTGGCGCTGCGCGAGTACGCCCTGGGTCTGGAGGCCCTGGACCGGCTGGCCGACGGGGAACCGCTGTGGCGGGTCCACGAGGCGGTCTTCGCGGTGCTCGCTCTGGAGTCGGAGCCGGTCGACCCCCGGCTCTGACCCGGGCGACCCCCCGGCTCCGGCCCGGGCGGGCCGCAAGTCCTGCACCGGCCGACACCTCCGGGGCATGTCGCGGATCCGACGATTACTGCACTCGGGGGAAACGTGGCCGGATTCCGGCGGCGGGCTCGTTCTTCCGGACAGCGGAGTGTCCGCGATCCCCGGAAGGACGGAAGCAGCATGAAGATGATCGCGCGCGGGAGCTTGGGAGCGCTCATGACATGTGTGGCCGCGGCGGTGGCAGCGCCGTCCGCCGCGGCCGGGCCGCAGGTGCCGGTCGCGGTGCCGCTGGACCCGCTGGAGCGCGCCGTTCCGCTGGAGGCGCCCACGCTGAGGACGGGGCTTCCGGTGCCCGTACCCGGTGCGCCCGAGGGACCGCGGTACGTGGAGGGGAAGATGCTGCCCTCGGGCATCCTGCCCCAGGTGCCGCTGACAAGTGACCTGCCCCGGACGCATGTGGGGGTCCCGCTGCCGCACCCGCTGAACGACGAGGGGGTGGGCACCGTCCACGCCTCGGCGCCCGAGGCCGACCTGGTGACCGCGACTCCGGGTGCGGACGTCGCCGCGCCCCTGACGACTCCCCGCCCCGGCACGTTCGGGCTGCCCGGCCTGGCCCTGCCCGAGGCGGGCGTGCTGGTCCCGGAGCTCCGGGCCACGCCGAGGACCGTGCTCGGCTTCGAGCAGTAGCGCGACCGGGAGCGCAGGGGAGGCGTCCC
This sequence comes from Streptomyces sp. NPDC059909, assembly GCF_042730885.1. Lineage (NCBI taxonomy): Bacteria > Bacillati > Actinomycetota > Actinomycetes > Kitasatosporales > Streptomycetaceae > Streptomyces > Streptomyces sp. NPDC059909. The sequence goes on along the minus strand of NZ_JBHWKX010000020.1, from coordinate 45,113 downwards.
GCCCCGACCCCCGGACTCCACCCCGACCCCCGGACTCCACCCGACGAACAGGCCTCGACCTCACCCCGCCGGCCCCGGTTCCTCGCCCGCTTCCACCCCCTCCGCTCCCGCTTTGCGCCTGTGGTGGGCGGGGAGGGGGCCGGTCTGGGAACGTTTCCCCATGGGATTCCACGTCGACTCCGAGACCGGGCTGCTGCGCCGGGTCATACTCCACCGTCCCGATCTGGAACTGAAGCGGCTCACCCCCAGCAACAAGGACGCGCTCCTCTTCGACGACCTCCTGTGGGTCCGGCGCGCCCGCCAGGAGCACGACGGCTTCGCGGACGTCCTCCGCGACCGCGGTGTGAAGGTGCATCTCTTCGGCGATCTGCTGCGCGAGTCACTGGAGATCCCGGCGGCCAGGAAGCTGGTCCTGGACCGGGTCTTCGACGAGAAGGAGTACGGCCCGCTCGCCACGGACCATCTGAGGGCCGCGTTCGACGCGATGGACACGGCCGCCCTGACCGAGGCCCTGGTCGGCGGGATGACCAAACGGGAGTTCCTGGCCGGTCACTCGGAGCCCGCGTCCGTCCGCTTCCACGTCATGGACCTGGACGACTTCCTGCTCGGCCCGCTGCCGAACCACATCTTCACCCGTGACACCTCCGCCTGGATCTATGACGGCGTCTCCATCAACGCCATGCGCTGGCCCGCCCGCCGGCGCGAGACCGTGCACTTCGAGGCGATCTACAAGCACCATCCGCTCTTCACGGGCCCCGAGGCCGGCGACTTCCACCGCTGGTCGGAGGGCCAGGACGACTACCCCTCCACCATCGAGGGCGGCGACGTGCTGGTCATCGGCAACGGCGCGGTGCTGATCGGGATGAGCGAGCGCACGACCCCGCAGGCCGTGGAGATGCTGGCCCGCGGGCTCTTCGAGGCCGGTTCCGCGCGGACCATCGTGGCGCTGGACATGCCCAAGGGGCGGGCCTTCATGCACCTGGACACCGTGATGACGATGGTGGACCACGACACCTTCACCCAGTACGCGGGCCTCGGCATGCTGCGCTCGTACACGATCGAACCGGCGGAGGGCGAGCGCGGCGTGGGGCTCCGGGTCACCGACCACCCGCCCGAGCACATGCACAGCGCCATCGCCGCCGCCCTCGGACTGCAGGACATCAGAGTCCTCACGGCCAAGCAGGACGTGCACTCGGCGGAGCGGGAGCAGTGGGACGACGGCTGCAACGTCCTCGCCGTCGAACCGGGCGTGGTCGTGGCGTACGACCGGAACGTGACGACCAACACCCATCTGCGCAAACAGGGCATCGAGGTCATCGAGATCCCGGGTAGCGAGCTGGGCAGGGGCCGCGGCGGACCGCGCTGTATGAGCTGTCCCGTCGAGCGGGACGCCGTCGACGCCGCCGCTCCCCCCTCTGTATAGCAATACAGAGCTTCGTATAGACTTCCACGGTCCCCGCATACGCGACCCAGGAGCACCCACCATGGCGACACACCTCGAAGGCCGCCACTTCCTCAAGGAGCTCGACTTCACCGCGGAAGAGTTCCGCGGTCTGATCGACCTGGCGGCCGAGCTCAAGGCCGCCAAGCGGGCCGGCAGTGAGATCCCGCGACTGCGCGGCAAGAACATCGCGCTGATCTTCGAGAAGACGTCGACGCGCACGCGGTGCGCCTTCGAGGTCGCCGCCGCCGACCAGGGGGCGTCGACGACGTATCTCGACCCCTCCGGTTCGCAGCTGGGTCATAAGGAGTCGGTCAAGGACACGGCCCGGGTGCTCGGGCGGATGTTCGACGGGATCGAGTACCGGGGGAGCAGTCAGGAGATCGTCGAGGAGCTCGCCGCCCACGCCGGGGTCCCCGTCTTCAACGGACTGACCGACGCCTGGCACCCCACCCAGATGCTCGCCGACGTGCTGACCATGACCGAGCACAGCGACAAGCCGCTGACCGGCATCGCCTTCGCCTACCTCGGCGACGCCCGCTTCAACATGGGCAACTCCTACCTGGTCACCGGCGCCCTCCTCGGCATGGACGTCCGGATCGTCGCGCCCGCGGCGTACTGGCCGGCGGGCGAGGTCGTCGCCGCCGCGCGCGAGGCCGCCGCGGCCGGCGGCGCCAGGATCACGCTGTCCGAGGACATCGACGAGGGCGTCGCGGGCGCCGACTTCGTCGCCACCGACGTATGGGTCTCGATGGGGGAGCCGAAGGAGGTGTGGGGCGAGCGCATCAAGGCCCTCGCCCCGTACGCGGTGACGATGGACGTGCTGCGTGCCACCGGCAATGCGGACGTCAAGTTCCTGCACTGCCTGCCGGCGTTCCACGACCTGGGCACCAAGGTCGGGCAGGAGATATTCGAGAGCCACGGCCTGACCGAGCTCGAGGTCACGGACGAGGTCTTCGAGTCCGCGCATTCGGTGGTCTTCGACGAGGCCGAGAACCGGATGCACACGATCAAGGCGGTGCTGGTGGCGGCGCTGGGCGCGGGTGAACAGCCCGGTTCCGCATAGACCGGTCCGGTGAACGGCCGCTACGACTCGGTGTGCGGCGGCCGAGGAGCCGGCACCCCCGGAGCGGCAGCCGTGCCCGGTGCCGCGGGAAGCGTGAACCAGACCGCCTTGCCGTGAGGGGTGGGGCGGTGGCCGCAGGCGGAGCTGAGGGCGCGGATGAGGAGCAGACCGCGTCCGTGCTCCTGCCAGGGGTCGGGCTCCGACTCCGGCAGCGGATCGGAGAGCCCGCCCGGCGGGGCGGGGTCGTGGTCGTGCACCTCGACCTGGCAGCCCGTCGGCAGCAGCTCCACGACCAGCTGGATCGGGCCCTGGCCCGCGGTGTGCTCCACCGCGTTGGCGACGAGCTCCGCCGTGAGGAGTTCCGCGGTGTCGCTGTCCGCCACCGTCCCGAGGTCCGCGAAGGCGGTACGGATCAGGGCGCGGGCGAGCGGTACCGCGGCCGCCGTGTGCGGCAGCGCGAGACGCCAGGAGGGGGTGTTCGCGGCCGCCGCCGAGTCGGCGGTGGAGGGGGCTTTACACAAGACGGGTCCGTTCGCTGCGCTCCAGTACCTCTGGTACTGGTTTCAACCATACGGAGCGGGAGGGCCTGGGTAAGGGCCTCTGGGCCGTCAGTCCCAGGACCTGTGCCCCACCTGATACGGGACCTTTGCCGAGCCGCGACCGTGTGACGGGCCGTCGGGTTCTGCCTCGAGTGGGTCGGACCGTATTGCGCACTCGTGACGGAAGTCACGAGCGAGTGATAACTTCGTGGGGCAGGCATGTGGCCGGCAGCAGTCCGCAGCAGCCGGCAGCCCGAGGGAGGCCGCGTCCATGAGCCCCTTTCCCAGCTCCGCGCCCCGCACTGACGAGTGGCGCCATCTACGCCTGACCAGGCAGGACGGCGTCGCGACCGTCACCCTCGACCGCCCCGACAAGCTCAACGCGCTCACCTTCGGCGCCTACGCCGACCTGCGCGACCTGCTCGCCGAGCTGTCGCGCGAGCGGTCCGTGCGCGCGCTGGTCCTCGGCGGCGAGGGCCGCGGCTTCTGCTCCGGCGGCGACGTCGACGAGATCATCGGCGCCACGCTCTCCATGGACACCGCCCAGCTCCTCGACTTCAACCGGATGACCGGGCAGGTCGTACGGGCCCTGCGCGAGTGCCCCTTCCCCGTGATCGCGGCGGTGCACGGCGTCGCGGCGGGCGCCGGCGCGGTGCTCGCACTCGCCGCGGACTTCCGGGTCGCCGACCCGACCGCCCGCTTCTCCTTCCTCTTCACCAAGGTCGGCCTCTCCGGCGGCGACATGGGCGCGGCGTATCTGCTGCCGCGTGTCGTCGGGCTCGGACATGCGACGCGGCTCCTGATGCTCGGCGAGCCGGTCCGGGCCGTCGAGGCCGAGCGGATCGGACTGATCAGCGAGCTGACGGGGGAGGGCGAGGCGGACAAGGCGGCCGCGGCCCTCGCCCGCCGCCTCGCCGACGGCCCCGCCCTCGCCCACGCCCAGACCAAGGCCCTGCTCACCGCGGAACTCGACATGCCGCTCGCCGCGGCGGTGGAGCTGGACGCGGCGACGCAGGCACTGCTCATGAACGGCGAGGACTACGCGGAGTTCCACGCGGCGTTCACGGAGAAGCGCGCCCCGAACTGGCAGGGGCGCTGACGATGCCGTCGTACGCGGGGGAGTCCCGCGGCCCCTTCGGTTCCGGGGGCGAGCCCCCAGCCCCTCGGGACGTGCCCGGTACCGCCCGGTCGGCCCGGACGCGCCCAGAAGAAGCCCGCCCGGCGACTGAGGTGGCCGTCCCCCCACGCCCGCCAGGGCGTAGGGGAAGGGGGTGCGGGGGCGGAGCCCCCGAAATGGGGTCGGCGCCGGAGCCCCAGCGGGGGGCCGGGGAGGTTGCCCCCCAGTTCGGGGAGGGGCGGGCTGGGGAAGAACCCGCCGCAGGCGACGCCCCCGTCGGCGATGCCCGCCACCGCGACGCCCCCCTCCGCGTCGCCGTCATCGGCGGCGGCCCCGGAGGCCTGTACGCCGCCGCGCTGCTCAAGCGGCTCGACCCCCGCCGCGACATCACCGTGTGGGAGCGCAACGCCCCCGACGACACCTTCGGCTTCGGCGTCGTCCTCTCCGACGAGACCCTCGGCGGCATCGAGCACGCCGACCCCGCCGTGTACCGGGCGCTCCAGGACGAGTTCGTCCGCTGGGACGACATCGACATCGTCCACCGCGGCCACACCCTCACCTCCGGCGGACACGGCTTCGCCGCGCTCGGCCGGCGCAGGCTCCTGAAGATCCTGCACGAACGCTGCGCGTCCCTCGGCGTACGGCTCCGGTTCCGCACGCAGGCCCCGCCCGCCGCCGAACTCGCCGCCTCGTACGACCTCGTCATCGCCGCCGACGGGGTGCACAGCCTCACCCGTGCCGCACACGCCGACGTCTTCGCACCCAGCATCACGACCCACCGCTGCCGCTACATCTGGCTCGCCGCCGACTTCGCCTTCGACGCCTTCCGCTTCGAGATCGCGGAGACCGAGCACGGCGTGATGCAACTCCACGGCTACCCCTACTCACCTGCCGCCTCCACCGTCATCGTCGAGATGCGCGAGGAGGTCTGGCGGGCCGCCGGGCTCGACGAGTGCGATGAGCAGCAGTCGGCCGAGCGCTGCGCCAAGGTCTTCGCCGACGCGCTCGGCGGCCGCCCGCTGCGCGCCAACAGCTCCTCGTGGATCGCCTTCCGCACGGTCGTCAACGACCGCTGGGCGCACGGGAACACGGTGCTGCTCGGCGACGCCGCGCACACCGCCCACTTCTCCATCGGCTCCGGCACCAAACTCGCCGTCGAGGACGCCCTCGCCCTCGCCGCCTGCATCGAGGAACAGCCCACGCTCCCCGAGGCACTCGCGGCGTACGAGACCGAGCGCCGGCCCGTCGTGGAGTCGACCCAGCGCGCCGCGGCGGCCAGCCTGCGCTGGTTCGAGGAGCTCGGGTCGTATCTCGACCAGCCGCCACCGCAGTTCGCCTTCAACCTCCTCACCCGCAGCCGCCGTGTCACACACGACAACCTCCGGCTGCGAGACACAGCGTTCACCGAGTCCGTCGAACGGGACTTCGGCTGCCCGCCCGGCACGCCGCCGATGTTCACACCCTTCCGGCTGCGCGGACTGACCCTGCGCAACCGGGTCGTCGTCTCGCCCATGGACATGTACTCCGCCGAGGACGGCGTCCCCGGCGACTTCCACCTCGTCCACCTCGGCGCACGGGCACTCGGCGGCGCCGGACTCGTCATGACCGAGATGGTCTGCGTCAGCGCCGACGGCCGCATCACACCCGGCTGCGCCGGCCTCTACACCGACGAACAAGCCGCCGCCTGGCAGCGCATCACCGACTTCGTCCACACGCGCTCGCCCGGCACGGCCATCGGCGTCCAGCTCGGCCACTCCGGCCGCAAGGGCTCCACCCGGCTGATGTGGGAGGGCATCGACCAGCCCCTGCCGGACGGCAACTGGCCGCTCGTCGCCGCCTCACCGCTGCCGTACCGCCCGGGCGTCAACCAGGTCCCGCACCAGCTCGACCGGGCCGGACTCGCCGACGTCCGGGACCAGTTCGCCGCGGCGGCCACGCGCGCCGCGCACTGCGGATTCGACCTGCTCGAACTCCACTGCGCCCACGGCTACCTGCTCTCCGGCTTCCTCTCCCCGCTCACCAACCAGCGCACGGACGCCTACGGAGGCAGCCTCGCCGCCCGGCTGCGCTACCCGCTCGAAGTCTTCGACGCCGTCCGGGAGGTGTGGCCCGACGACCGGCCCATGACCGTCCGCATCTCCGCCACCGACTGGGCCCCCGGCGGCACCAACGCGCAGGACGCCGTGGAGATCGCCCGGGCGTTCGCCGCCCACGGCGCCGACGCCATCGACGTCTCCACCGGCCAGGTCGTCCCGGACGAACGCCCCGAGTACGGCCGCTCCTACCAGACCCCCTACGCCGACCGTATCCGCAACACCCTCCGCGTCCCGGTCGTCTCCGTCGGCGCGATCTCCTCCTGGGACGACGTCAACTCGCTGCTCCTCGCGGGCCGCGCCGACCTCTGCGCCCTGGCCCGCCCCCACCTGTACGACCCCCACTGGACCCTCCACGCGGCCGCCGACCAGGACTACACCGGCCCGGCCGCCCCCTGGCCGCTCCCGTACCGCGCCGGGAGCCGCAAACCCCCTACGGGCCGCACGGACGCCCCGAGGCCCCGCCTCACGCTCACGCCTCGCCCGTGAGACAGGCATGGCACAGGCAGGGCCCCGCTCACGTCGGCAGCCACCCCGGCCACCACGGCGGGACGTTGCTGTCCGGGCACAGCCCCGAGTCCCCTGGGTAGCCCGCCGGGGTCGCCTGCGCGCCCACGTACCACCAAGCGAGCCACGCCACCACCAGCAGCACGCCGACCAGCTGGGCCGACGCACGCAGCGGGCGCGGCCCGCGCACCGCCGCCGCGCGGGCGAGGACCGCCACCGTCACGGCGGCGAAGGCTGTGCCCGCAGCCAGGCCGAGGAACTCGACCAGGTGGGTGAAGCGGTGCGGCGGCTCCCAGGCGGCGTCGCAGTAGGACCGCGCTTGCGCCACCAGCGCGCTCGCCCCGTAGGCGGCGGCTGCGCCCGTCAGGGCAGCCGCGCCCCAGGACAGCCCCTGGAGCCGGGAAACAGGATGTGAGCTCACGCCCCGGTACGACGATCGCCGGAACCGTACGGTTGCACGAACTCCGCACCCGCGTCCCGCAGCCGCTTGTGCAGCCCCGCGAAGACCGCCGCCGAGCGGCCGCCCGGCCAGTCGTCGGGCAGGAGCTCCTGCGGCAGGCCCGGGTCCGCGTAGGGCAGGCGGCGCCAGGAGTCGAGGGCGAGGAGGTAGTCGCGGTACGCCTCCTCGGGCGGCGTGTCGGGGCGCGACTCCCACCGCCGCAGCACCGGACCGTGCGCGTCCAGGAACTCCTCGTGCTGCTTCGCGATCGCCGTCAGGTCCCACCAGCGGGCCACCGCGTCCGCCGTCGGCGCGAAGCCGAGGTGCTCGCCGCGGAAGAGGTCCACGTACGGATCGAGCTGGAGGCGGCGCAGCGTGTGCCGGGTCTCCTCGTGGAAGCGGGCCGGGGCGATCCAGACGCCGGGCGCGGCCGTGCCGAAGCCCAGGCGGGCGAGGCGGGAGCGCAGGAGATGGCGCTTGTGGCGTTCGGCCTCGGGGACGGAGAAGACCGCGAGCACCCAGCCGTCGGACAGCGTCGACGCGGTGTGGCCGTAGATGCGCTCGTCACCGTCGTCGAGGAGCTGACGGGCGTCCGCCGACAGCGCGTAACCGGCCGCGCCGGACGCCGCGCGCTCCGCGACGAGCAGGCCGCGCCGCTTGAGCCGGGAGACCGAGGAGCGCACGGACGGAGCGTCCACACCGAGCGCACCCAGCAGACGGATCAGCTCCGCCACCGCGAGGGGTCCCGCGGTCTCGCGTCCGTACGCGCCGTACAGGGTGACGATCAGGGAACGGGGGGTGTGCTGCTCGGCCACGTGATCACTCTAGGGCCCTCAGCCTGAAGCGCTGCAGCTTGCCGGTCGGCGTACGGGGCAGCGCGTCGAGGAAGACGATCGCGCGCGGGCACTTGTACGGCACCAGACGGGACTTGACGAAGTCGCGCAGCGTCCCCGCCGTCGCCTCGTCGCGCCCCACGCCGTCGCGCACCACGACGTACGCCGCCACGATCTGGCCACGCAGCTCGTCGGGCCGGGCGACCACCGCAGCCTCCACCACATCGGGGTGGGCCAGCAGCGCGTCCTCGACCTCGGGCCCCGCGATGTTGTAGCCCGCCGAGATGATCATGTCGTCGGCGCGGGCGACATAGCGGAACCACCCGTCCGGCTCCCGCACGTACGTGTCACCCGTGACATTCCAGCCGTCGCGCACGTACTCGCGCTGCCGCGGGTCCGACAGATAGCGGCAGCCCACCGGCCCGCGCACCGCGAGGAGCCCCGGTTCGCCGTCCGGCACCGGCACCCCGGTCGCGCCGTCCACGACCCGCGCCTCCCAGCCCGGCACCGGCAGCCCGGTCGTCCCGGGCCGGATGTCCCCGTCCGCCGCGGAGATGAAGATGTGCAGCAGCTCGGTCGCGCCGATGCCGTTGATGATGCGCAGCCCGGTCTGCTCCTGCCATGCCTGCCAGGTCGCGGCCGGCAGATTCTCCCCGGCCGACACACAGCGCCGCAGGGACGTCACGTCGTACCCGGCGAGATCGTCCAGCATCAGGCGATACGCGGTCGGCGCGGTGAACAGGACCGAGACCCGGTGCTCGGCGATCGCCGGCGGCAACTGCTTCGGCCCCGCCTGCTCCAGCAGCAGCGCCGACGCGCCCGCCCGCATCGGGAAGATCACCAGACCGCCGAGCCCGAAGGTGAATCCCAGCGGAGGACTGCCCGCGAAGACGTCGTCCGGCGTGGGCCGCAGCACCCGCGCCGAGAAGGTGTCGGCGACGGCCAGCACGTCCCGGTGGAAGTGCATGCACCCCTTGGGCCGCCCCGTCGTCCCGCTCGTGAAGGCGATGAGCGCGACATCGTCGGCCGCCGTCGCCACGGCCTCGTACGACGCCGGCTTCCCGGCCGCCAGCCGCAGCAGGTCGTCGGGCGCGTCCCCGCCGTAGGCAACGACCCGCAGCCCCGGCACCTCGGCCTTCACCAGGTCGTCGACCGCACGGACGTCGCACAGCGCATGCTCCACCCGGGCGATTCCGCACATCGTGGCGAGCTCCTGCGACCGCTGCTGGGCCAGCACGGTGACGGCGACCGCGCCCGCCTTCATCACCGCGAGCCAGCAGGCCGCGAGCCAGGGGGTGGTCGGGCCGCGCAGCAGCACCCGGTTGCCTGGCACCACACCCAGCTCGCCGGTCAGCACATGCGCGATCCGGTTCACGTGCTCGCGCAGCTCGCCGTACGTCCAGACCGTGCCGTTCCCGTCGCGGAAGACGGTCCTGCCCGCGCCGTACCGCTCGATCGTCGCGTCGAGCAGCTCCGCCCCGCAGTTGAGCCGCTCCGGATAGCGCAGCTCGGGCAGGTCGAGCAGCAGCCGGGGCCATTGCTCCGCGGGCGGGAGATGGTCGCGCGCAAAGGTGTCGCGGTGGGCCGAGGATGTCAGCTCCATGTTCGCCCCCTTGTCGTGGTGGGGCCGCGCAACGAGCGTATCGTGATGGTGACGACAGTCAACGGTTCGCGATAGGTCCGGTGGCGGGTCCCGTGACGGGCCCGCGGCAGATGCGCAGGAAGTGGGGGCTCGGATGCCTGTATTCTCGCTCGATCCGGCACAAACCGCCTGGCGCGCGGAGCTCCGCACGCTCGCGGCCGAACGGCTGCGCCCCCTCGCCGAGAAGGGCGAGCCGGGCCGCGTCAACCGGCCGCTCGTCGCCGCCCTCGGTGAACTCGGCCTGCTCAAGCGCCTGTTCGGCGACGCGAGCGCACTCGACCTGTGTGTGCTGCGCGAGTCCCTCGCGTACGCCTGCACGGAGGCCGAGACCGCCCTCGCCCTCCAGGGGCTCGGCACGTACCCGCTCGTCCAGGCCGGCACCCGCGCACAACGCGAACGCTGGCTCCCGGAAGTCGTCGCGGGCCGGGCCGTCGCCGCCTTCGCGCTCAGCGAGCCGGACGCCGGGTCCGACGCCGCGGCGCTCGCACTCGACGCCGCACGGCACGGGGACGACGGCTGGCGGCTGACCGGCGAGAAACGCTGGATCTCCAACGCCCCCGAGGCGGATTTCTTCACCGTGTTCGCCCGAACGGGTGAAGCGCCCGGCGCCCGGGGCGTCACCGCGTTCCTCGTCCCCGCCGACCGTCCCGGTCTCACCGGCAGCGCACTGGAGATGCTCTCACCGCACCCCATCGGCACGCTCGCCTTCGACGGCGTGCCCGTCACCCGCGACGACGTCATCGGCGAGGCGGGCGGCGGCTTCCGGGTCGCCATGAACACCCTCAACCTCTTCCGGCCCAGCGTCGGCGCCTTCGCGGTCGGCATGGCACAGGCGGCGCTCGACGCGACGCTCGCCCACACATCGGGCCGGATCGCCTTCGGCGGACCGCTGAAGGATCTTCAGGCCGTCTCCCACCAGGCCGCCGAGATGGCGACGCGGACGGAGGCGGCGCGACTGCTGGTGTACGCGGCCGCCGCCGCGTACGACGCCGGCGCGGCGGACGTGCCGCAGCGGTCCGCGATGGCGAAGCTGTTCGCGACCGAGACCGCCCAGTACGTCGTGGACGCGGCGGTGCAACTGCACGGTGCACGCGCCCTTCAGCGCGGCCATCTGCTGGAGCACCTCTACCGGGAGGTCCGCGCCCCCCGCATCTACGAAGGCGCGAGCGAGGTGCAGCGCAGCATCATCGCCAAGGAGCTGTACGCCAGGACCGGCCCCAGGGAGGACGCCCGATGAGTCTGGAACGCATCAACCCGCCCGGGCTGTCCCCGGCCACCGGCTTCTCGCACGCCGTCGCCGCGGCTGGATCCCGGCTGGTCTTCCTCGCGGGGCAGACCGCACTCGACGCGGACGGCAAGGTCGTCGGGACCGGGCTCGTGGAGCAGTTCGAGACCGCCCTCTCCAATCTCCTCGCCGCCCTCACCGCGGCCGGCGGCACCTCCCACGACCTGGCCCGCGTCACCGTCTACGCCACCGATGTCGCCGACTACCGTGCCCACAGCCATGAACTCGGGCGCGTCTGGCACCGCCTGGCGGGCCGCGACTACCCCGCCATGGCGGTCATCGGCGCCGTACGCCTCTGGGACGAGCAGGCGCTGGTCGAGCTGGACGGGATCGCCGTACTGCCGTAGGGCACGACACACAGCGCCGCTTTGACACTGCACGGTCACCCGTCCAACAGCGTGCCCATCCACTCTTCGACGTCGTCAGGCGTACGCGGCAGCGCACCCGACATCAGCCGGGCGCCGTCCGCCGTGACGACCAGATCGTCCTCGATGCGCACCCCGATACCGCGCAGCTCGGCGGGCAGGGTCTCGTCGTCGGGCTGGAGATACAGGCCGGGCTCGACGGTCAGGACCTGGCCCTCCTCCAGCACCCCGTCGAGGTAGGCCTCCGCGCGGGCCCTGGCGCAGTCGTGGACGTCGAGGCCGAGCATATGGCCGCTGCTGCACAGCGTGTAGCGCCGGTGGAAGTCGCCCTCGGCGTTCGTCAGCACACCCCAGTCGGCCAGCCCCTCCGCGATCACCCGCATGGCGGCGCGGTGGAAGTCGCGGAAGCGTGCGCCCGGCCTGAGCGCGGCGATGCCCGCCTCCTGCGCGGCGAGGACGAGTTCGTACACCCGCCGCTGCACGGGGGAGAAGCGGCCGGAGAGCGGCAGGGTACGGGTGATGTCGGCGGTGTAGAGGGTGCCGCTCTCCACGCCCGCGTCGAGCAGCAGCAGCTCGGACGGGTCGAGGCGGCCGTCGTTGCGTGTCCAGTGCAGGACACAGGCGTGCGCGCCCGACGCGGCGATGGTTTCGTAGCCGGTGCCGTTGCCCTCCAGCCGGGCGCGCAGTCCGAAGACGCCCTCGATCCAGCGCTCGCCGCGCGGGTGGGCGAGAGCGCGGGGCAGCGCGCGTACGACGTCCTCGAAGCCGGCCGTGGTGTGGTCGACCGCACGCTGCAACTGCCCGATCTCCCAGTCGTCCTTGACCAGACGCAGTTCTGCGAGGGCCGTGGCCAGTTCGGCGTCGGTCGCGGCGTCGCGGCCGGGCGGCAGCAGGCCGAGGCCGTCGAGGTGAGCGCAGCGGACACCGGTCAGCTGCTCGGCCTCGGCGAGGCCGGGGCGGCGGCCCACCCAGAGCTCCCCGAATCTGCGGTCCCGGTAGAACGTGTCGTCGCCACTGCCACGGGCAGGCCGCGGCCGCAGATACAGCACCGCCTCATGGCCACCGCCCGCACCCGAGGGTTCCATCACGAGCACGTGCCCGGCCTGGTCCTCGCCGGTCAGCCCCGTCAGCCAGGCGTACGCGCTGTGCGGACGGAACCGGTGGTCGCAGTCGTTGGAGCGGACCTTCAACTCACCTGCGGGGATCAGCAGTCGCTCACCCGGAAAGCGTGCGGACAGCCGGGCGCGGCGGGCCGGGGTGAGGGCACGAGCCGGGACGAGGGCATCGGCGGGCAGGGAAGCGGCCGCCCATCCGGTGCTCATGAACGCCGCCAGCTCCGCTGAAACGGGCAGGTCATGGCTCCCCGTGTGGAGAGGCTGGACGCGGGGCGGGGTGCCGGTCATCTCGACTCCTGGGAGACGGAGGGGCGCTGAGGGCTTGTCAGTGCAATTTCACATTACTATGTTACGGGTCACATCGCGCCCATCCTGTACGGCCAATCCCCGCGTACACCAAGGGACTTCGCGATCAACGCACCGCTGTCACACCACCCCACAGCCACCTCCCACACAGGAGCCTTCGGTGTCCCAGCCACGATCCGTGCTGCCCAGATCCGCGCGCACACCCCTGCTCGCCGCAGCCGTCGCCGTCACCCTCCTCGCCTCGCTCGGCCAGACCACCCGGGCGACCGCCGCGGAACGCACCGCACCCACCGCCCCTACCGTCCCGGCCGCCCTCGTCGGCCGGCCCGCACCCGCCACGGCCGCCGCCACCCACGGCCGGAACCCCTTCGACGAGGTCGACCGCCTCACCAGGGCCCCCGAGCCGAGCGCCGAACCCGCCCCCGCCCCGGGCGCCCTGGCCGAGGGCCGTATCCCGGGCCGGCAGGACCGCGCTCCCGGAAACAGCGATGACTCCCGCAACGCCGCCCTCCGCGCCGCCGGAGTCCCCTGCACGCTCGACGGCATCACCCGCCTCGGCCCCGAGCAGCTCGCCGACTTCCTCGCCGACCCGGCGGTCACCGCCGACGGCTGCCTCGCCGACCTCATCTGGACCTGGGACGCGCGCCTCGCGCCGGTCATGTCGGACGCCCACGTCCAGGCCGTGGGACGGCGCATATCCTCCCTGGCCGCCGCGCACGACGGCCGCAACAGCACGCACCTGCTGGAGATGTTCACCTACCTCCACGCGGTCGCGTACCACGACTTCTCGCGCCCCGAGATCGACATCACCGATGTTCCGACCACCGAGGTACTGCGGCGGGCGATTTACGACTTCGGTACCGCGTCCCGCACCTTCCAGGCCACCCGCGCCAACGCCGAGACCCTCCGTGAGGCGCTCTACACCGGCAGCGCCCCCGGCCTGCGGCACAGCCAGCCGGGGCTGATCAAGAAGGTCCTGGCCACGATGGACAGGTACCACAAGGGCCAGTACGACGACGCCTCCTGGGGCGGCGCGGCCCTCGCCGCCCTCTCCGTCAACTACCTCGGCATCTACCCCGGCAACCGGGACACCGCGTTCCACGACGTGGTCGCCCAGAACGCCTCGTACCGTGCCGCCTTCAGGGCCTTCGCCGGCCACACCCACCTCAAGGGCACGGTGAACGAGTGGGTCGTGCGCGACGCGCTGAGCGAGTACGGGCGCTTCGGCCAGGTGGACGCCCTCAAGGCGCAGATCGTGCCCGACCTCGGCGCACTGCTGTCCGTCACCCGCACCAACTTCGGCAACGGCAGCCGGCCCTGGGCCTCACTCGTGTCCTGGCTGAACTTCTACGAGGCATGCAAGCCGTACGCGGTCTGCAAGGACGACATCGAGCGGCAGATCTTCCCGTACACCTACACATACGACAGCGGAGCCATCAAGGTCCGCACCGGCCTCGACCGTGCCACCGTCGACCAGCTCTACTACGCGAGCAAGCAGGTCAAGGCGCAGTTCCACCGGGTCCTCGGCGCCGAACAGCCGCTCGCCGGCGACACCAACACCTCGCTGAACATCGTGCTGTACGGCTCCCGCGCCGACTACGAGGTCTACCACCCCATCCTCACCGGCATGGGCACCGACAACGGCGGCATCTACATCGAGCGCGGCGCCACCTTCTACACCTACCAGCGCCGGGTGCCGCAGGACTCCTCGCTCACCCTCGAAGAGCTCTTCCGGCACGAGTACGTCCACTACCTCAACGGCCGCTGGGCCGTGCCCGGATACTTTGGCGAAGGCCCCTGGTACAGCGGCGACCGCACCACCGCGATGGACGAGGGCACGGCGGAGTTCTTCGACGGGGCCACCCGCGACGACGGCGTCGCCGTCCGCAAGTCCCTGGTCCAGGGCGTCATCGACGACACCGCCGGCGGCGGCCGGCGGATGACCGTGAACCAGTTGCTGCACGCCACCTACGACGGCGACGGCTTCCGCTTATACGACTACGCGGGCACGTTCTTCGAGTTCTTGTGGACCGAACGGCCCTCGCTGCTGCGGGAGATGTACGGCCACCTGCGGGCCGACGACCCCGTGGGCTTCGACGCGTGGCGCAGCCGGACCGGCGGCGACCCGGCGCTCCAGCGTACCTACGACAGCTTCCTGGACGCGCAGATCGCGAAGGTCGACGACCTGTTCGTGCCCCACACCACCTACACCCCCAACGCGCAGCTCAGGGACGCCTCGACGGACGCCGTCCGCGCCTCCTTCGCCGCCGCCACGCACGCCGACCCGGCCTGCACGGAGAACGGCGATGCCGGCAAGCGGCGCTTCACCTGCACGGGCAGGATCACCGCCAACCTCTCCGACGCCGGTGATGCGGACCTCGTCTTCAAGGACATGTCCGAGACGGTCGACCACTTCATCCTCGACCGGGCCGGAGCGGCCTCCAACAATCTCGCCGACATGAACTGCTCCTTCGGGCCGGTCGAGATCTGGTCCAACGGCCGTGCGGGAACGTCGACTTACCGCTGCGAAGGGCCGCTGCGCAGCTGAGCCGGGCCGACCGGTGACGCTCCCGGTGATTCCCTTCCCCGGTGACACAGCAATGTGACATATTACTGCTGTGCCCACCAGACACCCTCGTGGTCCCCTGGACGCCGTCATCATCGGCGCCGGCGTCGTCGGAGCGGCCTGCGCCTACTACGCGAGCCGCTTCGGACTCGCCGTCGCGGTCGTCGACCGCGGATCCGTCGCGGGCGGCACGACCGGCGCCGGGGAAGGCAATCTCCTCGTCTCCGACAAGGAGGCGGGGCCCGAGCTCGACCTCGCGCTGCTGTCCACCCGGCTCTGGCGCGAACTCACCGACGTCCTCCCACCGGAGACGGAGTACGAGCCCAAAGGCGGTCTCGTCGTGGCGCCCGACGAGACCGCCCTCACCGCACTGCGCGACTTCGCCGAAGGCCAGCGCACGGCCGGCGTCGAGGCGGACGAGATCCCCGCCGACCGGCTCCACGACCTGGAGCCCCACCTCGCGCACGGACTCGCGGGCGGCTTCCACTACCCGCAGGACGCCCAGGTCCAGCCCGCCCGGGCAGCCGCCCAACTCCTGGGGTCGGCACGGGAATCGGGCGCCGAGGTCCGCCTCGGCGAGGAAGTCACCGCGGTCCTCACCCGGCCGGACCGCACCATCCGCGGCGTACGTACGCGACGCGGCGAACTCCACGCCCCCGCCGTCGTCAACGCGACCGGCACCTGGGGCGGCGGGCTCGCCCGCCTCGCCGGCACCCACCTGCCCGTCCTCCCGCGCCGCGGCTTCGTCCTCGTCACCGAGCCCCTGCCGCGCGTCGTCCGCCACAAGGTCTACGCCGCCGACTACATCTCCGACGTCGCCAGCGGCTCCGCGGCCCTCCAGTCCTCCGCCGTCGTCGAAGGCACGCCCGCGGGACCGGTCCTGATCGGCGCGACCCGCGAGCGCGTCGGCTTCGACCGGAACCTGTCCACCGAAGCCCTGCGCCGGCTCGCCGGCCAGGCCGCCGCACTCTTCCCCGTACTCGCGGGCGTACGCGTCATCCGTACGTACCACGGCTTCCGGCCCTACCTCCCCGACCACCTCCCGGCCATCGGCCCGGACCCGCGCGTGCCGGGACTGTTCCACGCGTGCGGCCACGAGGGCGCGGGCATCGGGCTGGCCCCGGCCACCGGGCTGCTGATCGCCGCCGCGCTCAGCGGCGGGCAGCCGGCCCTGGACCTGCGGCCGTTCCGGCCCGACCGTTTCGACCGTTTCGACCAGGCAGGAGCAGCGCAGTGACCAGGACACCGGCCTCCCTGGTGAGGGCCGAGCCAGGCCCCCCGTACGAGATCACCTTCGACGGACACGCCGTCACCGCGCTGCCCGGTCAGAGCGTTGCCGCCGCTCTCTGGGCAGCGGGCATCCTCGCCTGGCGCACCACCCGCGACGGCGGCGCGCCGCGTGGCGCGTTCTGCGGCATCGGCACCTGCTACGACTGCCTCGCCACGGTCAACGGCCGCCCCAACCAGCGTGCCTGCCTGGTACCGGCCCGCCCCGGCGATGTGATCACCACGCAGAAGGGCACGGGCCATGACGACCTCGCCGTCTGAGCCCGCGACGCCCTGCGAGCTGGCCGTCGTCGGTGCGGGCCCCGCCGGGCTCGCGGCTGCCGTCACCGCGGCCGGCCTCGGGCTGCGGGTGACACTCCTCGACGCGGCGGAGCGGCCCGGCGGACAGTTCTACCGCCACCCCGCACCCGGCCTCGGCGCCGCCCGGCCCGAAGCCCTCCACCACCGCTGGCGTACGTTCGCGCGCCTCGAACGGGCACTCCGCGCCCACAAGGCGTCGGGCCGTGTCCTTCATCTGCCCGTACACCACGTATGGACCGTCCTTCCCGAACACGCTCCGGACGCCGATCCGGAAGCGGCCGAGCCGTCGGAGGAGCCGGGCGGGACACCGGGCTGGCGGCTCCACGCCGTCGCGGGACACGGTGACGGCGACGAGAGGGCGGTCACCGTCCGGGCCCAAACGGTGCTGCTCGCCACCGGCGCGTACGAGCGGCAACTACCGTTCCCCGGCTGGACGCTGCCCGGAGTCGTCGGCGCCGGCGGGGCCCAGGCCATGCTCAAGTCCGGCCTCGTCCTGCCCGGCCGCCGGACCGTCGTCGCGGGCAGCGGCCCGCTGCTGCTCGCCGTCGCCGGGACCCTGACGGCCGCGGGGGCGGAGGTGCCCGCCGTCGTGGAGGCCGCCGCGTATCCGGCGTACGCCCGTCGACTTCCGGTCCTCGTACGCAACCCGGGCAAGCTCGCCGAAGCTGCTCTGCACGGCGGCGCGCTGCTGCGGCACGGCGTACGCCTGCTCATCCGGCACGCGGTCACCGCCGCTCACGGCACGGACCGGGTCGAGGCCGTGACGGTGGCACGGCTCGACCGCGACTGGCGGCCCGTCCCCGGCAGCGAGCGCCGTATCCCCTGCGACGCGCTCGCCGTCGGCCACGGACTGGTCCCCCAACTGGAGCTCGCCACCGGACTCGGCTGCGCCACGCGCCGTACGGCCGACGGCGCCGTCGCCCTGGACCTCGACGACGAGCAGCGCTCATCCGTCCCCGGCGTGTGGTCGGCGGGGGAGACCGGCGGGATCGGTGGGGCGGAACTCGCCCTGGCCGAGGGCGAACTGGCCGCCTACTCCGTCGCCCGCACCCTGCACGGCACCCCGGGACCGCGGCGCGCGGCCGTGCTGCGCGCCCGCCGCGAGCGACTGCGCGCCTTCGCCGAGGTGATGGCGGCCGTGCACCGCCCGGGTCCCGGCTGGACCGCATGGCTCGACGACGCCACGCATGTGTGCCGCTGCGAGGAGGTGCCGGCGGGGCTGATCAGGGAGGCGGCCGGTGAACTCGGTGCCCACGACGCCCGCACCGTCAAACTGCTCACCCGCGCCGGAATGGGCTGGTGCCAGGGGCGGATGTGCGGGCCCGCCGTAGCCTGTCTTGCCGGTGAGGAGCCGTCCCCGGACCGGCGCCCCCTGTCCTGCCCGGTACCGCTGAACCACCTGGCCGCTCTGCCCGGCCCGGGCGTCACGCCCGGTGAGACGGTACCGCCGGACGAGGCGGACCGGACCTGACCCCAGGGCCAGGGACGGGCCCGTCCCTGGCCGGCCGACGGCTCGTCAGACTCCTGCCTCCGCGACGGGGCTTGCCCTTGTGGCGCTGTCGCAGTGATTAGTAAAATGTCACACCTCACACTAGGAGTTGCTATGGCACCCGCACCCCGCACGCGCCCCTGGCACGGCATCATGGTCGCCACCGCCCTGCCCCTCCGCGACGATCTTTCCGTCGACCACGACGCCTACGCGGAGCATGTCGCCTGGCTGATCGAGAACGGCTGCGACGGCGTCGTCCCGAACGGCTCGCTCGGCGAGTACCAGACGCTCACCGACGACGAACGCGCCCGCGTCGTCCGCACCGCCGTCGAGGCGGCGGGCGACGGGGACCGGGTGATGCCCGGCGTGTCGGCGTACGGCAGCGCGGAAGCCCGCCGCTGGGCCGACCAGGCCGCGGAGGCCGGCGCCGGATCCGTCCTCCTCCTGCCGCCCAACGCCTACCGGGCGGACGAGGAAGCGGTCGCCGCCCACTACGCCGACGTCGCTCGCGCCGGCCTGCCCGTCGTCGCGTACAACAACCCGTACGACACCAAGACCGATCTCACACCCGCCCTGCTCGCCCGGCTGCACGGCGAGCAGAGCATCGTCGCCGTCAAGGAGTTCAGCGGCGACGTGCGCCGGGCTTACGAGATCGCCGAACTCGCGCCGGGGCTCGATCTGCTGGTCGGCGCCGACGACGTCCTGCTCGAACTCGCCCTGGCCGGCGCGGTCGGCTGGATCGCGGGATACCCCAACGCGCTGCCGGCCTCCTGCGCCACGCTCTACCACGCAGCCGTCGCCGGGGACCTGGACACCGCGCTGCCGCTCTACAAGTCCCTGCACCCGCTGCTGCGCTGGGACTCCAGGACCGAGTTCGTCCAGGCCATCAAGCTCTCCATGGACCTGGCGGGCCGTCCGGGCGGACCGACCCGGCCGCCGCGCTCACCCCTCACCGGCGAACAGGAGACGGCCGTACGCGCCGCCACCGAGAAGGCGCTCGCCGAGGGCCACCAGTAGCCGGCAGGAACCGAGCAGCAGCGAGAAGGGGACCCCCATGCGCACGCGCCACGTCTACCACGCCGTCGACTCGCACACCGAAGGCATGCCGACCCGCGTCATCACCGGCGGTGTCGGTGTCATCCCGGGCGCCACCATGGCCGAACGCCGACTGCACTTCATCGAGCACCTCGACCACATCCGCACGCTGCTGATGTACGAACCGCGCGGCCACTCGGCCATGAGCGGCGCGATCCTGCAGCCGCCCACCCGGCCGGACGCCGACTACGGGGTGCTCTACATCGAGGTGTCCGGACTGCTGCCCATGTGCGGCCACGGCACCATCGGCGTCGCCACCGTCCTTGTCGAGACCGGCATGGTGCCCGTCACCGAACCGGTCACCACCGTCCGCCTCGACACCCCCGCCGGGCTCGTCAGCGTGGACGTACAGGTCGAGGACGGCGAGGCGACATCGGTCACGCTCACCAACGTGCCGTCGTTCTGCCTCGGGCTCGACCGCAAGGTCGACGTACCGGGACATGGCACGGTCACCTATGACATGGCGTACGGCGGCAACTTCTACGCCTTCGTCTCCCTGGACGCCCTCGGCCTGCCCTTCGACCGCGCCCGTAAAGGCGATCTGCTGGCCGCCGGACTCGCCGTCATGGACGCCATCAACGCCACCGACCGGCCCGTCCATCCCGAGAACCCCGGCATCGGCGGCGTCAAGCACGTCTACCTCGCCGCCCCGGGCTCGGACGCCGTACGGTCCCGGCACGCCATGGCCATCCACCCCGGCTGGTTCGACCGCTCCCCGTGCGGCACAGGCACCAGTGCCCGGATGGCCCAGCTCCATGCCCGCGGTGAACTTCCCGTCGGCCGGGACTTCGTCAACGAGTCCTTCATCGGCACGGAGTTCACCGGCCGCCTCGTCGGGGAGACCACGGTCGGCGGGCTGCCCGCCGTCATCCCCACCGTCACGGGCCGTGCCTGGATCACCGGCACCGCGCAGTACTTCCTGGATCCGGCCGACCCGTTCCCCGGAGGTTTCCTCCTGTGACCGCGCCAATGCCCCGGGCCGACACCGCGCCGACTTCCCGGGCCGACACCGCGCCGACTCCCCGGGCCGACGCGGCGCCGACGGCCGCGCCGACTCCCCGGGCCGACGCCGCTGTCGTCCGCACCACCGACTACCACACCGCCGGTGAGCCCTTCCGCATCGTCACCGACGGGCTGCCCCCCATCCCCGGTGACACCGTGGCGGAGCGCTGCGCCGGCGCCATCGGCGCCGGGGGCTCCGCCACCGCGCCACGCCCGGGCCCGCTCGACGACATCCGCCGGCTCCTCGTCCAGGAACCACGCGGACACGCGGGCATGTACGGAGGCTTCGTCGTACCGCCGGACGACGACGGCGCCCACTTCGGCGTCCTGTTCTGGCACAAGGACGGCTACTCCACCGCGTGCGGACACGGCACCCTCGCGCTCGGCGCCTGGGCGGTCGACAGCGGACGCGTCTCCGCGCCCGACGACGGCTCCGTGCAGATCCGCGTCGACGTGCCCTTCGGACGGGTCGGGGCCACGGTCCACCGCGCACACGGCCGCACCACCGCCGTCACCTTCCGCAACGTCCCGGCCCGCGTGACGGCCCGCAAGGTCCCCGTCGCCACCAGCTTCGGCACCGCCGACGTGGATGTCGCCCACGCCGGGGCCTGTTACGCCTCCGTGCCGGCCGCGCAGCTCGGCCTCGACGTGGACCGCGCCTCGCTGCCCCAGCTCGTCCGCGCGGGGCGGGAGATCCGCGCCGCCCTCGCCGGTCATCCCGCCACCTGGCATCCCGATAGCCCACTGCTGTCCGGTGTTTACGGTGTGATACTGCACGAGGAAATGCCCGACACCGCCGCCGGACCCGCCCAGGTCAATGTGACCGTCTTCGCCGACGGCCAGATCGACCGCTCGCCGTGCGGCTCCGGCACCTCCGCACGCCTCGCCCTGCTGGCCGAGGACGGCAGGCTGGGCCCCGGGGAGGTCCTGCACCACGAGTCGGTCGTCGGCACGGTCTTCACCGGCCGCATGGTCTCCCGTACGGACGAGGGAACCGTCACCGAGGTCACCGGCACCGCGCACCGCACCGGCGAGCACACCTTCGTGCGCGAACCGCACGACACCCTGGCGACGGGATTCCTGCTGTGACCGCGTCCTCCCAGGGCCCGCTCCGGCTCGACGACGCCGACATCGCCCGGCTGCTGACACCGGCCGCCGCGGCCGACGCCGTCGAGGCGGTGCTGCGGGACGGCCTCGACCCGGAGAGCTGCCCGCCGCGCACCCATGTCACCGTTCCGGCAGGGCAGTTGCTGCTGATGCCCGCCGCGGCCGGGACGTACGCCGGGGTGAAGATCGCGGGCGTCGCCCCGGGGAACCCCGCGCGCGGGCTGCCCCGGATCACCGGGAGCTATCTGCTCCTCGACGGGGAGACCCTTGTCCCGCTCGCGCTGCTCGACGGGGCGGCGCTGACCGCCCTGCGCACGCCCGCCGTCTCGGCCGTCGCCCTGAGGCATCTCGCGGCGCCGGACGCCGGGCACGCCGTGCTCTTCGGTGCCGGACCGCAGGCGTACGGCCACCTGGAAGCGGCCCTTGCGGAACGGCCGTTGACCCGGGTGACGGTGGTCGCGCCACGTCGGGAGCCGGCCGAGGAGCTGGTCGCCCATGCCCGGAAGCTCGGCCTCGAGGCCCGTACCGGGACTCCCGGTGACGTGGCGGACGCCGATCTCGTCCTGTGCTGCACCACAGCACGCGAGCCGCTGTTCGACGGCCGACTGGTACCGGACCACGCCACCGTCATCGCGGTCGGCTCGCACGAACCGGACGCGCGGGAAACCGACACCATGCTCGTCCGCCGCTCGGCGGTGTACGTCGAGGCGCGGACGGCCGCATTTCGCGAGGCCGGTGATCTCATCATTCCGGCGACGGAAGGGGCCTTCGGGCCGGACCGCATCACGGGCACTCTCGCCGAGCTGGTCAGGGGCCGGGCCGTGGCGGCCGCAGGTTGTCCACAGCTCTTCAAGAGCGTGGGCATGGCCTGGGAGGATCTTGCCGTGGCCGCAGCCGTTCACCGGGCGGCCATGACGAAACCGGGCAGCGCAACGTGACATTGTACGCTTGCCCTCCACGGAATTCTCGGAGGAAGCGCCATGGGGGACCTGAAGCAGATCAGCCTGATCACCGCTCAGGAGCGGCTGCGCGATCAGGTCGCCCACGCCCTGCGTGCCGCGCTGGTGGCGGGCGAACTCCGCCCGGGTCAGGTGTACTCCGCTCCCGGCCTCGCGGCCGACTTCGGGATCTCGGCCACGCCGGTGCGCGAGGCGATGCTGGACCTCGCCCGTGAGGGGCTGGTCGAGCCCGTCCGCAACAAGGGCTTCCGGGTCACCGAGGTCAGCGAGCGCGACCTCGACCAGTACACCGAACTCCGCGCGCTGATCGAGGTGCCGACCGTCGGCCAGGTCGCACAGATCGCGACGGAGGACGAACTGGAAGCGCTGCGGCCGGTCGCCGAGGAGATCGTGGAGCACGCCACGAACCACAATCTGATCGGATACCTGGACGCGGACCGCCGCTTCCATCTCGGCCTGCTCGCCCTGGCCGGCAACGACCGTCTGGTCGAGACCGTCGGGGACCTGCGCAAGCGCTCCCGGCTGTACGGCCTGACGCGGCTCGATGAACTCGGCCTGCTGGTCGCCTCCGCCGAGGAGCACCATGAGCTGCTCGATCTGATGGTGGCCGGCGACGAACTGGCCGCCGAGGAGTGCATGGCCCGCCATCTCGGCCATGTCCGTTCCCTGTGGGCGCAGGCCAGGGACGAGCCGGTGGAGCCGCGCCCGAAGCGCACGCTCGGCAGCCGCTGAGGTGCCGGCCGCTGCGGCCGGCGGTCCACCGCCGTCCGACGCGACGGACCGGACCGGGACCGGCAACCGCTGACGTCCGGCCCGTCACCGGCCGCCGGGCCCTCGGCTACCTTCGTGGGAAACGAGGAGGCTCCATGCCCGAGATCGAACTCTCCGCAGGAACCGTCGCGTACGAGGACACCGGCGGCCCCGGCCCCGTTGTCGTCCTCCTCCACGGACTCGTCCACGACGCGACCGTCTGGCGCAAGGTGATCGCCGAACTCGCCCCCGGTCATCGCTGTATCGCCCCGACCCTGCCGTACGGCGCCCATCGCACCCCCATGCGCCCTGACGTCCCGCTCGGCCCGGACGCGGTCAACGAGCTCATCGCGGAGCTCCTCGAGCGGCTCGACCTGAACGACGTCACGCTCGTCGAGAACGACTGCGGCCGCGCCCAGACCGTCGCCGCCCGCCACCCCGAACGGCTCGCCAGGCTCGTCCTCGTCTCCTGCGAGGCGTTCGACAACTACCCGCCCGGCGTGCCCGGCAAGATGATCTCCGTGGCCTGCCGCATCCCCGGCGCCATCACCGTGCTGGCCCGCACTCTGGCGCTCAAGCCCCTGCGACGGCTCCCGGTCGGCATCGGAGCGCTGACCAAGTACCCCGTCCCGGACGAGATCGTCGACGGCTGGCTGTACCCGCTCCTCCACGACAAGGCGATCCGGAACGACTTCCGCCGCTACGGTCTCGCCGTGCGGAGGACGGAACTGCTCGAAGCGGTCGAAGGCCTGCGGAAGTTCGACAGGCCGGCGCTGGTGGTGTGGGCGACGGAGGACCGGATGATGCCCCGGGCGCACGGCCGCAGGCTCGCCGAACTCCTGCCGCAGGGCCGGCTCGTGGAGATCGAGGACAGCCGCACGCTGGTCGCGGAGGACCAGCCGGAACGGCTCGCGGCGACGCTGCGGTCGTTCATCGCGCAGTAGCCGGGGAGCACGGGGACAGCCGGCACGCCGCCCGTGCGAGGATCCCTGCGCAGTGCGCGGTGATCCCGACGGTGGAGGGCAACGATGTACGCGATATCCCTGGGCGACGACGGCGCCGAGCTGCGCCCGCTCGAACCATGGCAGGCGGAGGAGTTCCTGGCCCACATCGACCGGGGACGGGAGTTCATCGGGCAGTACAACGCGCTGCCCGACGTCGTCACGGACCTGGAGTCGAGCCGTGCGTTCCTCCAGGCGTACGCGGAGAAGACCGCGGCCGACACCGGGCGGATCCACGGCATCCGGACGGACGGCACGCTGGTCGGCGCGGTCATCCTCCGGACGATGGACGTCGAGCAGGGCACCGCCGAGGCGGGCTGCTGGCTGGAGCCGTCGGCGGTGGGCAGGGGGCTGGTGACCCGGGCCGCCCGCGTGATCATCGACTGGGCCGTCGAGGAGCGGGGCATCCACCGCGTGGACTGGTGGGTCTCGTCGGAGAACGAGCCCAGCATCGCCGTGGCCCGGCGGCTCGGGATGACGAAGGAAGGCGTACTGCGGGGGAGCTACCTGTACCGGGGCAAGCGGCACGACGAGGAGGTCTGGTCGGTGCTCGCGCCGGAGTGGCGGGCGGGCAAGCAGGCGTCCTGACCTTCCCGGCACCGGTCGGCACCCCCTCGATGCCGGTCGGCACCGTTCGCACGGCCGCCATGCCGTGGACGGAGGACGGAGGACGGAGGACGGAACGGCGCGAAGCGGCCGAAGGTCCGCGGAAGTTCGCCCGGCGCCCCGATCGACCGGGGCCCTGATCGACCGGCGTCCTGATCGACTGGCGGCGCCTTCGGCCCCGGCCTACGGTCGGATGGGGGACGGCGCCCGCCGTCCCACCGCCCTTCGCCCTCGGCCGTCCGCCGAGGGCGCATGCGCCATGACCAGCCCGCAGCCGACCCCGATACCGCAGACCATCACCCCGGAGCGGGGTGACGGCAGCGGGAGCGCGCTGCTCGTCATCGCGTCGTGCCAGCTCATGGTGGTGCTCGACATCACCATCGTGAACATCGCGCTGCCGCACATCCAGACGTCTCTCGGCTTCTCCACGACCAACCTGTCGTGGGTGGTCAGCGCCTACACGCTCACCTTCGGCGGGCTGCTCCTGCTCGGCGGCCGGTCGGCGACATCCTCGGCCGACGCCGCGTCTTCGTCCTCGGCGTCCTGCTCTTCGTCGGCGCCTCGCTCCTCGGCGGACTCGCCAGGAACGCCGCCCTGCTCCTGGCCGCCCGCGCGCTCCAGGGTGCCGGCGCCGCCGTGGCCTCCCCGACCGCGCTCGCCCTGATCAGCACGACCTTCCGGGAAGGACCGGAGCGCAGCAGGGCCTTCGGCGTCTTCTCCGCCGTCTCCGCGGCCGGCGGCGCGATCGGCCTGCTCACGGGCGGCATCCTCGTCCAATGGCTCGACTGGCGCTGGGTGTTCTTCGTGAACGTGCCGATCGGGCTGCTCATCGCCGCGGCCGCCCCGCGCCGGATCAGGGAGTCCGAGCGCCACCCCGGCACCTTCGACCTGACCGGCGCGCTGACCTCCACGGCCGGCATGGTGCTCCTCGTCTACGGCTTCATCCGGGCCGCGCAGGACGGCTGGCGCGACGGGGTCACCATCGCGTCGTTCGCCGCCTCGATCGCGATCCTCACGGTGTTCGTCCTCGTCGAGCGCCGCTGCCGGCAGCCCCTCACCCCGCTGCACATGTACGCCGACCGCAACCGTGCGGGGGCCTACGGAATGATGCTGAGCCTCGCCGCCGCGATGTTCGGCATGTTCTTCTTCCTGACGCTCTTCGTCCAGAACGTCCTCGGCTTCAGCCCGCTGCAGACGGGCTTCGCCTTCCTGCCGGTCAGCACGGTCATCGCGGTGGGCGCGGCGGCGGCCTCCAGGCTCCTGCCCAGGTTCGGGCTCAAGCCGTTCATGGTGACCGGGGCACTGCTGGCGACGACGGGCCTCGCCTGGCTGAGCCGGATCGAGGTCCATTCCACCTATCTCGGCAGCATCCTGGGGCCGCTGCTGGTCTTCAGCCTGGGGATGGGGCTGCAGTTCGTCTCGCTCACGCTCACCGCGCTCTCGAACGTCGCGGCCCGTGAGTCGGGCGCTGCCTCCGGGCTCCTCAGCGCCCATCAGCAGGTCGGCGGCTCGCTCGGACTGGCCATCCTGGTCACCGTGTTCGGCGCGGCGGCCGGCGACGCGGCGAGAGAGCAGCTGGGGGCCCGGGACGTCCTCACCGCCGGGGTGTCCACGGCCTTCGCCGTCGGAGCGGTCTTCATGGGGATCGCGGCGCTCATCGCCCTCCTGGTCGTCCAGGTACGCCCCTCGGACATCGAACGCCTCAAGGGCGGTGCGGGCCCGGGGCGGCGCTGAGGCCGCCGGTGCGTCGCGGCGCGGTCCGTCCGTCCGTGCGCATCCGGTCGGGCCGGCCGTACGCAGCCTGTCCCGCCGGAGCCGTGCGCAGGAGCCGTATGCAGTAGTGCGTCACCGCCGTACGTCACACCGCTCGGGCCGCTCACGCCGCCTCGAGCTGGAACCACACCCACTTGCCGCGGTCGCCGACCGTCGCCACGCCCCAGGACTCGGCCAGCGCCTCCAGGAGGTCCAGGCCGCGCCCGGTCTCCATCTCGTCCGTCGGCTCGTCGCCCGACCGGGCGCCGCAGCCCATGCCCGGCTCGGTGTCGAAGACGGCTCCGGTGATGCCACCTGCGGCCTCGTCGCGGGCGACGGCGATCTCGATGGAGGCACCCTCGGCGTGGCGTACGGCGTTCGACACCACCTCGGACAGCAGCAGCGCCGCGGTCTCGGTGACGGCGCAGTCGGCGGGGGCGACCTCTTCGAGGACGCGCCGGGCCTGAGCGGCTGCGCGGGGGTGGCGGGGCAGGATGGCGACGGCGCCGTTTCCGGTCATGAGTGCACTCCAAGCATCACAGTCGGGAAGGTCTGTCCGTCGGGGCGGTATCCCGCCGACCTCGTGGACTCCTTCCAGCCTGGTGGCGCGGGAGGGGCCAAAAGCGTCCCTTTTTGCCGGTTTCAGGACTGTCGTCCGTCACATTGCGGCGTAACTTTCGTCGCGCTCGAGCGGCGGCTGCAGGCTCGACGTCGGCAGATTCAGCCGCCGGAACATCGCGGTCATCCGCAGGACGAACACCACGCCGGCCGCCACGTGGGTGGCCACGCCGTCACCAACGCCCGCCCGGTCCAGCAGCAGGTAGCACACGGAACCCGCGAGCGCGGCGGTCGCGTACACCTCCTCCCGCAGCAGCAGCGGGGGGAACTGGCCGCACAGCACGTCCCGCACCACCTCGCCCGTCACCCCGGTGAGCACCGCCAGGACGATCACCGCGAGCGCGGTGACCTGCGCGTCGACGGCGGCGCGCGCCCCGATGACGGTCACCACGGCCGGCCCGAGCGCGTCGACGATCAGCAGCGCCCGGTGGGGCAGCTCCCACCTGTGCAGATACGCCATGGTCCCGACGGCGACGATCCGATGACCGCCGGCAGCACCCAGTCGTGTGTCCAGTACAGCGGGTGACGGTCCAGGATCAGATCCCGCAGGGTGCCGCCCGACACGGAGGCGGCGAAGGAGAGGACGAGCCCGCCGCAGGGGTCCATACGGGAGAGGTGCGCGGCGAGCACACCACTTGCCGCGAACGCGGCGACACCCACGTGAAAGAGCACGTGCAGCTTGTGATCAGTCTTGGGGCACGGCACCCCGCCAGGGCGTGCCGATCGTCGCGATCCGGTACGACGAAAGTCATACAGTGGCCCAAAGGTGCTCCACGGAGGTGCTCCGCGAACGGGTTCCGGAACGGGCTCCACGTACGTGTGACATTGCACGCGAGGTGGTGAGGGCGCAGTGACCCGGTGGAAACGCTGGTCGGCACGGCAGCAGGACGCCCTGCTCACCGTGGTCGTCGTGCTCGCCGGAGTCGCCGACTCCTGGGTCAAGTCGCCGAACGGCCTGCTCACCGGACAGCCGATCGGGGTCGTCGCGGCCGAGTCGGGTGCGGTCGGCGCCCTGATGTGGTGGCGCAGGCGGGCTCCGGGCGTGGTGGCGGCCCTCGTCATGGTGGGATACGTGATCGGCTTTACGCCGGTGGCCCTGGGTGTCGCCATGTACACGGTCGGAGCGCACTACCGGCGCATCCGGACCCTCGTGCTCTTCGGCGTGGCGGGCTGCCTGGCCGGTGTGCTGGCGCTGCTGGCCGGCCCGCCGGGCCAGGACCTGCGGTACGGGGCGTTCGTCCTCGCGCTCATCCTGGGGCCGCTCGTCGTCGGGTACGCGGTCGCCATACGCCGCGAACTGGCCGTCGAGGCGCGGGCCAGGATCGAGGCGCTGGAGCGGGAGCGGCATCTGCTGGTGGAGCGGGCCCAGGTGGGCGAGCGCGCCCGTATCGCCCGCGAGCTCCACGACGTGGTCGCCCATCGCGTCGGCAACATCGTGCTCACCGCCGGTGCGCTGAAGGTCGGCCCCGAGGCGCGGACGGCCCCGGCGGTCGCGCGGGCCGCCGAGCTGATCAGGGACGAGGGCCACCAGGCGCTGGAGGAACTGCGCGAGGTCCTCGGCGTCCTCACCCGGGACCGCCGGGGCCGGCCCGCCGCCAGGGCCCCGCAGCCCGACGCCTCGCAGCTCGACAAGCTGGTCGAGCGCTCGGCCCAGCTCGGCCGTCGGGCGACGCTTCGGATCGACGGGCACCCGGAGACGCTGCCGGCCCCGGTCCAGCGCGCCATCCACCGCATCGTCCAGGAAGGGCTCACCAACGCCGCCAAGCACGCCCCCGGGGCGCCGGTCGGCGTCGTGGTCGAGTGCCGGCTCGACGGCGTCGAGGTGCAGGTCACCAACGGCCGGGCCGATGGCGCCCGGGAGGCGGACGCGCCGCCGCTGCCACCGAGCGGCGGCAACGGTCTGATCGGTCTGGCGGAGCGCGTCGGGCTGCTCGACGGCACGTTCTCGGCGGGTCCGTACGACGGCGGCTACCGGATCGGCGCGTTCATCCCGCACAAGCCGGCAACGTCCTGAGCGGACGCCCACCCGTGACGAACAGTCTCCGTGGGCACCCTGAGCGCCCGTCAGCGCTCCAGGCCCGCCCGGTAGGCCAGCCGCGCGGCCTGCACCCGGTTGTCCGCCCCGATCTTCGCCAGCAGCCGGCTGACCTGGCCCTTGACCGTGCCCTCGCTGATGTGGAGGGCGGCGCCGATATCGGCGTTGGACAGTCCCCTGGCGATCAGCTTCAGCACCTCGAGATCGCGCTCCGTCAGTGACTCCAGGACCTGCTTCTCGGCCTCCGTGACCTGCGACGCCTGCCCCGCCAGCGTGTCCAGGACCCGGCCGGTCACCGCCGGGTCCAGGGCCGCCTTGCCCTCGGCCACCTGACGCACGGCGCGCAGCAGCTCCTCCGGCGGCGTGTCCTTCAGGAGGAAACCGCTGGCGCCTGCCCTGACGGCCTCGTCGACGTACTCGTCCGCGCTGAACGTCGTGAGGATCAGCACCCGGGGCGGTCGCGGCAGCGCCCTCATTTCCCGTGTCGCGGCCAGCCCGTCCATGCCCGGCATCCGGATGTCGAGCAGGGTGACGTCGGGACTGAACTGCCGCGCGGCATCCACGGCGCTCCGCCCGTCCCAGGCCTCGGCCACGACATGCATGTCGTCGCTCGACTCGACGATGTCGCTCAGCCCACGGCGGACGATCTCGCTGTCGTCGGCGATAAGGACATGGATCACCGTCCCATGATGCTGCAGGTTGTGCAGAGATGCGCCGAGATGCGCCGTCGCGGGGCGGCGGCGCGAGCCCGGGCCCACGAGCGGTCCGATCGCTTGCGCAGGGTCAGCATCGGGCGGACTCTGGACCTGATGAGGCAGGCCGGTGAGGGCGTCATGAGCTACGCAAGGAAGGCGACCGGGGACGCCGACTTCCGTGGCCCGCTGGACGTGACGAAAGCCGCCACCTGCGTGCTCGACGGCCACGACGTCGTCATCGGCTGGAGCCCCGCGGCGCAGGAGCTGCTCGGATACCGGCCGGCCGAGGTCATCGGACGCCCCGTCGACACGTTCCTCGTGTCCGCGGCCGGATCCGCCGCGTCGGCCGCGTCCGCCGAGTCCCCTGCGTCCCGCGCGTCCCCCGCGTCCGGATCGGCCGGGCGGATCGCCGCCGGGTCGGTCCTGCCCTTCCCGGAGCGGGACGTGCGCACCGCCGTCCACCGCGACGGTCACCGTCTGCAACTCGCCACCGCGGTATGTCACCTGTCCGGACCCGGTCCGGCGCAGCGGGTCCTCCTGGCGGCCGACCTCGAGCCGCTCAGGGAATGGGAATCCCGGCTGGCCATGCTCCAGGGCCTGGCCACCCAGTCACCCCTCGGTTTCGCCATCTACGACACCGAGTTCCGTCTCGTCTGGTGCAACGCCGCCTCCGAGGAGGAGCTCGGCCGGCCGCTCGCGGAACTGCGGGGCAGGCCGGCCGACGACCTGTACCCCAGAGGCAGATTCGTGACACCGGGCTATCCGGAAACCCTGGACGCGGTCATGCGCCAGGTGCTGGAGAACGGAGAGCCGATCCTCGACCTGCACTTCCGGGGAGAGCAACCCAGCGACCCCGGCAAGGACCACCTGTGGTCCTGTTCGTACTACCGGCTGCAGGATCCGGACGGCCATGTCTTCGGGGTGTGCGAGGACGCGTTCGACATCACCGAGCGCTACGAGGCGCAGCGGCAGCTGAATCTGCTGGTCGAGGCCGGCCGTCGCGTCGGCACCACGCTGGACGTGATCGCCACGACGGACGAGCTGGCCGCGGTGGCGGTGCCCGAGTTCGCCGACTTCGTCGAGGTCGACCTCGCTCCGGCGGTGCTGGAGGGCGAATTGCCGGGCGTCGCAGGCCCGGCGGTTACGGAACTGATCCGCGCATCCTCCCGCTCGGCCGCACCAGGCCCCGGCGGCACGGCGGACACCGCGCAGGCGGAGAGCCGCCCGTCGCAGCGGGTCGAGTACGCGCACGGCTCGCCGCAGCACCGCAGCCTCGCCTCGGGCGGGCTCGTACTCGAGGACGACACCCTGGTCGTGCCGCTGCGCGCCGGCGGCAGCGCGCTGGGCCTCGTCACCTTCGTACGCCGCAGTGGGCCGGCGGTCTTCGACAGCCGTGCCGTCGGGGTGGCGGACGAACTGGTCACCCGGGCTGCCGTGTCCATCGACAACGCGCGCCGCTACACGCGCGAGCGGGCTGCGGCCCTGGCTCTCCAGCGGCAGCTCCTGCCGCAGTACCTGCCGCCGAACTCGGCGGTCGAAGTGGCCCATCGCTATCTGCCCACGGACGCTCTCAGCGGCGTCGGCGGCGACTGGTTCGACGTGATCCCGCTGTCCGGGACGCGTGTCGGCCTCGTCGTCGGGGACGTGGTGGGCCATGGGCTCCACGCGGCGGCCACCATGGGCCGGCTGCGTACGACGGTGCGCGCCCTGGCGCCCCTGGACATCCCCCCTGACGAACTCCTCAAGCGGCTCGACGACCTCGTGGGACAGTCGGCGGAGGACGACGTGGACGGCTCCGGCACCTTCACCGAGAACGACGATGTCGCGGCCGGGGCCACCTGCCTCTACGCGGTGTACGACCCCGTTTCCCGGCGCTGCACCATGGCCCGCGCGGGTCACCTGCCGCCCGCGGTCGTGGAACCGGGCGGCCGCGTCTGCTTCCCCGATCTGCCGGCCGGTCCACCGCTCGGCCTCGGCGGACTGCCCTTCGAGTCCCTCGAGGTCGAACTGCCGGTGGGCAGTCTGATGGCCCTCTTCACGGACGGGCTGGTCGAGGCGCGCGACCGGGACATCGACAAGGGCCTGGAAACCCTGGGAAAGGTCCTCAGCGAGGAGTCGAGCTCGCTGGAGGACCACTGCGACCGCGTCATCTCAGAACTCCTCCCCGGAAGCACGACCACCGACGACACGGCTCTCCTCCTGGTCCGCACCCGCGAACTCGACACCCGCAGGGTCGCCGCCTGGGACCTGCCGGCGGAGCCGGTCGCCGCCGGCCGCGCACGGGAGCTGGTCGCTCGCCGGCTGAGCGAATGGGGCCTGGACGAGCTCGTGTTCTCCACCGAGCTGATCGCCAGCGAGCTGGTCACGAACGCGGTCAGATACGCCGAGGGTCCGCTCCACCTGCGCCTCATCCGCGACCGCACCCTCGTCTGCGAAGTCGCGGACGCAGGCCACACCGCCCCCCACCTGCGACACAGCGGCGACGACGACGAAGGCGGCCGCGGACTGTTCATCGTGGCCCAGCTCGTGTTGCGGTGGGGGACGCGGTACAGCCGCGAGGGCAAGTCCATCTGGACGGAACAGGCGTTGCCCTCGGGCTGACGGGGTCTGCGCGTATCAGGTGTCGCGGAACCGGCCGGTGCGCGGGCGCGCCGGAGCCGGCATGCACGGGATGCGGGCCCGGCTCGCCTACAAAGGAGGCGCACAGGACCGACGGACCGAGGGGTTGTGATGGCTCACCGGGGCGATGCCTGCGGGGCAGACCGGCAGTTCCCTGAGCGCCGACGGATGCTGGGGGTGACGGCAGCCGTGTTCGCCTCGGCAGTGCGATGGCCCGGTGCCCTGCAGGCTTCGGTGCAGGGTGGTGGCCGCGGTGTGCCTTCCGGGAAGGCGCCGCAGGGGTGCGGGCTCGATGTCCGGGCCGAGAACGCCCGCCCGGGAAACGCCGACTGGCGGATCGTCCGTGCGGGTTCGGCCCACGCCGTCGAGGGCTTCGCCGAGCGGGTCAGTGTGCGTCCGGGTGAATCCGTGGCGCTGCGTGTCTCGACGACGGCCGCGACGTACACCGTCTCGGCCTACAGGATGGGGTGGTACGGCGGAGCGACGGCTCGTCTCGTATGGCGCTCGGGCAGTCTCCCGGGAAAGCTCCAGCCTTCCGCACTGATCGACGGCGGGACGAGAACGGTGTACTGCAACTGGCAGCGCACTGCGGAAGTGGACACCTCCGGCTGGCCGGAGGGCTGCTACCTGCTGCGGCTCGACGCCGAGGACGGGCGCGGCCAGCGGTATGTACCGTTGACCATCCGGTCCTCCTCGACGGCCGGCCGGATGCTCGTGGTCAATTCGGTCGCCACCTGGCAGGCTTACAACCGGTGGGGCGGCATCGACCTCTACAGGGGCACCGACGGCAGGAAGAGCTCGCGCTCGCTCGCGGTGTCCTTCGACCGCCCCTATGCCAGTGGGCACGGCGCCGGACAGTACCTCGTCTACGAGGCACCGCTCGTCACGCTGGCGGAACGCCTGGGGCTGCCCCTCGCCTACGCCACGGGAGTGGACGTGGCCCGCGAGCCGCGGCTCCTCGAAGGGGCCGTGGCCATGCTGTCGCTCGGGCACGACGAGTACTGGAGTCCGGAGCAGCGCCAGAACGTGACCTCGGCTCGCGATCGCGGGATGAACCTGGCTGTCCTCGGCGCCAACTGCTGCTACCGCCGCATCCGTTTCGAGCCGTCCGGCCGGGGCGCGGACCGGCTCGTGGTCTGCTACAAGGACGACTACGCCGACGACCCCGGCCTCGGGCGTGGATCGCCGCCGACCAACGACTACCGGCGCCGGCCTGCCCCCGACCCGGAGAGCGCGCTGCACGGGGTTCTCTACGACGGCTACCCGGTGGACGCTCCGCTGGTGGTGTCCTGCCCGGGCCACTGGCTCATGGAAGGCACCGGTGTGCGGCCGGGCGATTGCTTCCCCCACTTGGTGGGCGTCGAGTACGACCGGGTGAACACCGCTCACGCCACGCCTCGTCCGATCGAGATCCTGACGCACTCGCCCGTGGTGTGCAAAGGGCGCCCCTCGTACGCCGACATGACGTACTGCTCACCGCCTGGCGGGGCGGGCCTCTTCGCCACCGGCACCATGCGCTGGGTCGAAGCGCTGAAGGCGACCGGGCCGGGGCGAAGCGGGGTGAACCACGGGCTGGACGGGCGCGCCGGGCACTTCACCCGCACCGTGACGGCAAACGTCCTAAGAGCATTCGCGCAGGGACCGGCGGGGAGCGCGAGATCCGCGCGGGAGAATGTGGGTGACTACTACAGGGATGATGGCGCGCCCATCGGCGCGTGATGACAAGCCCTCCCCTCCGCAATCGATAACATCACATTTGCCCAATTGAGTACTTTTGTGGGGATTGTGATGCGTCGTCTTACTATCGGCCTGGCCCTGCTGGCCGGCCTGGCCTCCTGGCCCTGGGTGGGCACACAGGCCGTCTCCGCCGTGAAGGAACCGGCCGGCCAGGACAGCAGCCGCGGCACGAACATCCTGATTGTCGGCATCGACAGCCGCGCCGGGCTGTCCGCAGCCGAGAAGCGGCGTCTCCACGTGGGTGGCCAAGGATGCGACTGCACCGACGTGATGATGCTCGTGCACCTGTCCGAGGACCGCCGGCGCGCGAGTATCGTCTCCATCCCCCGGGACAGTTACGTCGAGTACGCCTCGGCCGACGGCGCCACCGCGCCACCGCGCAGCGGCAAGATCAACGGCGCGTTCAAGATCGGCCGGGGACCGCTGGCCGTACGCACCGTCGAGAAGGTCACGGGCCTGCACATCGACCACTACCTCGAGACCGGCTTCACCGGCTTCGAGCAGGCCGTCAACAATCTGGGCGGCGCGACCGTGTGCACGGACAAGCCGCTCAAGGACGAGAACTCCGGCCTCGACATCACCGCGGGGACCCACCGTCTCGACGGGAACGGAGCGCTGCGCTACGCCCGGGCCCGGCACATCAACCGTCCAGGAGACCTGGGCCGAGTCCGCCGCCAGCAGCGCATGCTCGCCGACATGCTGGCCCGTCTGACCGTCCAGGGCGCACTTGCCGATCCTGTGAGCACGGCGCACACGGTGCGCCGGCTGCTCAAGACCGTCCGCACGGACGAGCGGACGGGCCTGGGCGACCTCGTCGGCATCGGCTGGTCACTGGGCCGGCTGTCCGCGGACCGGACGGAGTTCGCCACGGTTCCGATCACGGACTTCGACCATCGCGTGCCCGGCGTGGGCTCCACGCTCATCTGGCACGAGGACCGCTCCCGGGCCCTGTGGAACGCTCTGCGCTCCGACCTCCCGATCACCGGTGACATCCGCATCCTGCCTGTGCCCGAAACACGCGCCGAGGCCAATCCCGCGGGCATCGACGTGCGGGTCGACGACCCCACCGTCGCGGAGGCCCTGCGGCGCAACAAGTTCGTCGTCACGGACACCTCGGCATCCGCCCCTTCGGTACGGCCCGCCGGTCCCCCTCTCATCACCTATCCCGCGGGGCGAGAGGCGGAGGCGTCCACGCTGGCCGCCGCCCTGCCCGGATCACACCTGCGAGCAGTCTCCCGGCACGACGCCGTCCTCGACGTCGCCGTCGGCTCCGAGCCCGTCGTGGTCAAGACCGTCACCTACGACCGCAACGTCGCCGAAGGTGCCCCCGTCGCGGCGGACCACCTCCGCTGCGCCGGACCGGCCTAGCCAGAGGGTGTCTTGTGGATCCGGCCGGGCTCGGGTCGTGCGCCGGGTCAGCCGACAGTGAGTTCGGCCGATGCTTTGAGCGCCCGCTGTGAGCTGGTGCCGTGGTTCATGGTGGTGCTGCTGCTCGCCGAGAAGATCCAGTGCAGGGCTCCGAGGACCAAGAACACGACCACCAAGGCCTTGCCCGCGCCGGAGAGCAGCAGCGGGCGGGTGGCCGAGCGGGGTTGCTCGGCGGGGCGGGCTTCGTCGCCGAACAGGTGCTTGGGGTAGGCAGCGGTCAGCATCATCACGTAGGCGCTCACGCGCATCGCGTAGCGGGCCGTGGCAGCGGTTGCCTCGAACACCGGGCGCGGCATCCGGCCGAGGATCAGCACCAGGAGCCAGAAGATCAAGCAGATCACGTACCAGCCGGCTGTCGCCAGGTATTCCACGATGGCGGCGGGGATGACCAGGATGATGCGGAACAGGACGGCCAGGCGGTTGAGCTCGCCGGGGTGGACCTGGACCTGGACGGGGTGGCCGGGCGCGTGGAAGGCGAACGGCGGGTAGGCGTCGACCAGCAGCGTGGCGGAGGCGTTGACGCGGGTCGCGTAGACGAGGTAGCCGGACAGGAACGAGGCGATCGATTCGGGCAGCCGTCCTGTGAACAGGGCGGCGAACCAGCCCACGACCATGACGAAGAATGCCGCGATCCCCAGAAAGAACACGGCGATGAATTGGGGGACCAGCAGGAGCCAGCGCAGCAGCACGGTCCAGCGGCGCTGCCGGCCGGGCTCGGGGAGGTCCAACTCCGGCAGTAGCTCAGCGGTCGCGGGGTGGGGGCGAGCTGCCCATCTCTGGTCTGCCATGGCCGGCTCCCGTCAGGTCCGCGACTGTCACTCTGTCAGCATCACGTCGCCCGGTCCGATGCACGCGCCGCGAGGACCGAATGGATGAAGCGCAGATACGCCCATACGCGTCGCACCGGAAGGCGGCAGAAGGCGACGAGGCTCCCGCCGGCCGTCGACCGCGTCTTCCGCCAGGGCGGTGACACGGCCGACGGCCCACAGACGGCCCAGGACGGAGAAAAGCCCTCCTGACCTGTGTAAACGTCAGATGTCGCGGAAGATCTCGATCTGCGCGCCCACCGAGTTCAGCCGCTCCGCCAGATCCTCGTAGCCGCGGTTGATGACGTACACATTGCGCAGCACCGACGTGCCCTCCGCCGCCATCATCGCCAGCAGGACGACCACGGCCGGGCGCAGGGCCGGCGGGCACATCATTTCGGCGGCGCGCCAGCGGGTGGGGCCCTCGACCAGGACGCGGTGGGGGTCGAGGAGCTGGAGCCGGCCGCCGAGGCGGTTGAGGTCGGTGAGATAGATCGCGCGGTTGTCGTAGACCCAGTCGTGGATGAGGGTCTTGCCCTGGGCGACGGCCGCGATGGCCGCGAAGAACGGCACGTTGTCGATGTTCAGGCCGGGGAACGGCATCGGGTGGATCTTGTCGATCGGGGCCTCCAGCTTGGAGGGGCGCACCGTCAGGTCCACCAGCCGGGTGCGGCCGTTGTCGGCGTTGTACTCGGCCGTGCGGTCGTGGTCGAGGCCCATCTCCTCGAGCACGGCGAGCTCGATCTCCAGGAACTCGATCGGCACCCGGCGGATCGTCAGCTGGGACTCGGTGACGACGGCGGCGGCGAGCAGGCTCATCGCCTCGACCGGGTCCTCGGAGGGGGAGTAGTCGACGTCCACGTCGATGGTCGCCACACCGTGCACGGTCAGGGTCGTCGTGCCGATCCCCTCGACGCGTACGCCGAGCGCCTCCAGGAAGAAGCACAGGTCCTGGACCATGTAGTTGGAGGAGGCGTTGCGGATGACGGTGACGCCGTCGTGCCGGGCGGCGGCCAGCAGGGCGTTCTCGGTCACCGTGTCGCCGCGCTCGGTCAGCA
Organism: Streptomyces sp. NPDC059909; assembly: GCF_042730885.1. NCBI lineage: Bacteria > Bacillati > Actinomycetota > Actinomycetes > Kitasatosporales > Streptomycetaceae > Streptomyces > Streptomyces sp. NPDC059909. The sequence goes on along the minus strand of NZ_JBHWKX010000020.1, from coordinate 7,455 downwards.
CGATCGGGCGGCTCGGCGTGGTCGACCGCTCGACGACGGCGTGGTAGAGGCCCTCGGTCGCGGTGATGTCCAGGCCGAAGCGGCGCAGGGCGATCATGTGCGGCTCGATCGTCCGCGTGCCGAGGTCGCAGCCGCCGGCGTACGGCAGCCGGAAGCGGTCCATCCGGTGCAGCAGCGGGCCGAGGAACATGATGATCGACCGCGTCCGGCGTGCCGCGTCGGCGTCGATGGCGTCCATGCCGAGCGTGGCGGGCGGGACGATCTCGAGGTCCGTGCCGTCGTTGATCCAACGGGTGCGGACGCCGATGGAGTTGAGGACCTCCAGCAGGCGGTAGACCTCCTCGATGCGGGCGACGCGGCGCAGGACCGTACGGCCCTTGTTGAGCAGTGAGGCGCAGAGCAGCGCGACACAGGCGTTCTTGCTCGTCTTGACGTCGATGGCCCCGGAGAGCCGGCGTCCGCCGACGACCCGCAGATGCATGGGCCCGGCATAGCCGAGCGACACGATCTCGCTGTCGAGCGCCTCACCGATGCGGGCGATCATCTCAAGGCTGATGTTCTGATTGCCGCGCTCGATACGGTTGACGGCGCTCTGGCTGGTGCCGAGTGCCTCGGCGAGCTGCGTCTGTGTCCAGCCCCGATGCTGACGGGCGTCACGGATGAGCTTGCCGATGCGTACGAGGTAGTCGTCTGCCATGGCGGCAGGCTATCTCAGATATGAGATGAGCCGCCCAATGGGGTGGACTGTTCGGGTGATGCTCCGTTTTGATGGTCCATCATTGCCCTAACTCGGGCAAATCGGACGTGTGTGTCAGCGGATGCGTGCCGGTGGGTGCGTGCCGACGGGTGGGGTGTGCGGGGTGCGTGCCGCCGGGCGCTGCGACCCCCGTCACCCGTGTCCGGACATGACCGCTCCGCGGTCATGTACTAGAGTTATCTCGACATCGAGATATCTGCAGAAGGCGAGCCGCAACACCTTCCGCCGAGGTCATTCACTAAGGGTGACCTAACTAAGCCTTACCTTAGCGGATTGCTGAGACACGCAGGCGGCAGGATGCGGTCAGTACGCGCACATTGATGAAGGAGACTGTCGTGTCGGCGAACAGCTTCGACGCCCGCAGCACACTGCGCGTGGGCGACGAGTCGTACGAGATCTTCCGGCTGGACAAGGTCGAGGGCTCCGCGCGCCTCCCTTACAGCCTCAAGGTCCTGCTGGAGAACCTGCTCCGCACCGAGGACGGCGCGAACATCACCGCCGACCACATCCGGGCCCTCGGCGGCTGGGACTCGCAGGCGCAGCCGAGCCAGGAGATCCAGTTCACGCCGGCCCGCGTGATCATGCAGGACTTCACCGGCGTGCCCTGCGTGGTGGACCTCGCCACCATGCGTGAGGCCGTCAAGGAGCTCGGCGGCGACCCGGCGAAGATCAACCCCCTCGCCCCCGCCGAGCTGGTCATCGACCACTCCGTCATCGCCGACAAGTTCGGCACCCCGGACTCCTTCGCGCAGAACGTGGAGCTGGAGTACGGCCGCAACAAGGAGCGCTACCAGTTCCTGCGCTGGGGCCAGACCGCCTTCGACGAGTTCAAGGTCGTCCCGCCCGGCACCGGCATCGTCCACCAGGTCAACATCGAGCACCTGGCCCGCACCGTCATGGTCCGGGGCGGTCAGGCGTACCCCGACACCCTCGTCGGCACCGACTCGCACACCACCATGGTCAACGGCCTCGGCGTGCTGGGCTGGGGCGTCGGCGGTATCGAGGCCGAGGCCGCCATGCTCGGCCAGCCGGTCTCGATGCTCATCCCGCGCGTCGTCGGCTTCAAGCTGACCGGTGAGCTGCAGCCCGGCACCACCGCCACCGACCTCGTGCTGACCATCACCGAGATGCTGCGCAAGCACGGTGTCGTCGGCAAGTTCGTCGAGTTCTACGGTGAGGGCGTCGCCGCCACCTCCCTCGCGAACCGCGCCACCATCGGCAACATGTCGCCGGAGTTCGGCTCCACCGCCGCGATCTTCCCGATCGACGGCGAGACCCTGAACTACCTGAAGCTGACCGGCCGCAGCGAGCAGCAGGTCGCGCTCGTCGAGGCGTACGCCAAGGAGCAGGGCCTCTGGCTGGACCCGTCCGCCGAGCCCGACTTCTCCGAGAAGCTCGAGCTGGACCTGTCGACCGTCGTCCCGTCGATCGCCGGCCCGAAGCGCCCGCAGGACCGCATCGTCCTCGCCAACGCCGCCGAGCAGTTCGCGCAGGACGTCCGCAACTATGTCGAGGACGACGACGAGGCGGGCAAGGAGTCCTTCCCGGCCTCCGACGCCCCGGCCGAGCACAACGGTGTGCCGACCCGCCCGAGCCTCGTCACCGCTCCCGACGGGTCGACGTACGAGATCGACCACGGCGCCGTGACGGTCGCCGCGATCACCTCCTGCACCAACACCTCGAACCCGTACGTCATGGTCGCCGCCGCGCTCGTCGCGAAGAAGGCCGTGGAGAAGGGCCTGACCCGCAAGCCGTGGGTCAAGACCACCCTCGCCCCGGGCTCCAAGGTCGTCATGGACTACTACGACCGCGCCGGCCTCACCCCGTACCTCGACAAGATGGGCTTCAACCTCGTCGGGTACGGCTGCACCACCTGCATCGGCAACTCCGGCCCCCTGCCGGAGGAGGTCTCCAAGGCGGTCAACGAGCACGACCTGGCCGTGACGTCCGTGCTCTCCGGCAACCGCAACTTCGAGGGCCGGATCAACCCCGACGTCAAGATGAACTACCTGGCCTCCCCGCCGCTGGTCGTCGCCTACGCCATCGCGGGCTCCATGAAGGTGGACATCACCAAGGACGCGCTCGGCATCGACCAGGACGGCAACCCGGTCCACCTGCAGGACATCTGGCCGTCCGAGGCCGAGGTCAACGAGGTCGTCGCCAACGCCATCGGCGAGGACATGTTCTCCACGTCCTACCAGGACGTCTTCGCCGGTGACGCCCAGTGGCAGTCGCTGCCGATCCCGACCGGCAACACCTTCGAGTGGGACCCGCAGTCCACCTACGTCCGCAAGCCCCCGTACTTCGAGGGCATGACGATGGACACGACCCCGGTCACCGACATCACCGGTGCCCGCGTGCTCGCCAAGCTCGGCGACTCGGTCACCACCGACCACATCTCCCCGGCCGGTGCGATCAAGGCCGACACCCCCGCCGGCAAGTACCTCACCGAGCACGGTGTGGAGCGTCGTGACTTCAACTCCTACGGCTCGCGCCGGGGCAACCACGAGGTCATGATCCGCGGCACGTTCGCCAACATCCGCCTGCGCAACCAGATCGCGCCGGGCACCGAGGGCGGCTACACCCGCGACTTCACGCAGGACGGCGCGCCGGTCTCCTTCATCTACGACGCCTCGCGCAACTACATCGAGCAGGGCATCCCGCTGGTCGTCCTGGCCGGCAAGGAGTACGGCTCCGGCTCGTCCCGCGACTGGGCGGCCAAGGGCACCGCGCTGCTCGGCGTCAAGGCCGTCATCGCCGAGTCGTACGAGCGCATCCACCGCTCGAACCTCATCGGCATGGGCGTCCTGCCGCTGCAGTTCCCGGAGGGCGCCTCGGCCCAGTCCCTCGGTCTGACCGGTGAGGAGACCTTCTCCATCAGCGGCGTCACAGAGCTCAACGAGGGCACCACGCCGCGTACGGTCAAGGTCACCACCGACACCGGTGTGGAGTTCGACGCGGTCGTCCGCATCGACACCCCCGGTGAGGCGGACTACTACCGCAACGGCGGCATCATGCAGTACGTGCTGCGGAGCCTGATCCGCAAGTAAGCGGCGACGCGCACACGCGAAGGGCCGCACCCCCGGTCACCGGGGGTGCGGCCCTTGTCGTCGCTCAGCCCGCCGTGGTCCGCCTGCCGCGGGTCAGCGCGGCGTGGCCGGGCCCGCCGTGGTCCGCTCCACCGGGATCCACAGCTCCGCGTCCGCCTCCGTCGCGTCCGGGGAGAGCCGGGTGCGCAGGATCTCGGGGCCGGGCCTGCTCCGGAAGGGGTTGGACGGGAACCACTGCGTGAAGACGTCCCGCCACAGGTACTGGAGCGTCTCCGGGAACGGCCCCGAGTGCTCGAAGACCGCCCAGGCGCCGGCCGGTACGGTCAGCTCCGCCATGTCGTCCGGAGCCTCGGCGCCGGTCACGACACCGTGGTAGTAGTCGAGCTCGGTGCCCTCCGCACGGCTGTCGGCAAGATTGTCGCTCACGGCGACGATCCCGCGCGGCTCCTGGTCGGACAGCGCCTCCATGCGCTCCAGGGTCTCCCGGCCGATGCCCCGGACGAACGAGACGATCTCCGGGTTCATCCCCTCGTGGACGAGGGGGACCCGGGCCTTCCTCCCGACGACCCGGAACTCGTCCTTCTGCACGATCCGGTACCGCATGCTGCTGCTCCCTTCGACGATGAGACGGAAGGACATCCGGGGCTGGGAGTGCAGCGCCGCACCGGTCCGCCTGGCCTCGGCGGGCCCGACGCCGTGCATGGCGCGGAACGCACGCGCGAACGCCTCACCTGAGCCGTAGCCGTGGCGCACCGCGATGTCGAGCAGCGTCCGCTCCCCGGCGAGCACCTCGGCGCCCGCGAGCGTGAGCCGCCTGCGGCGGATGTACTCGGAGAGCGGCATCCCGGCGAGCGCGGAGAAGATCCGTCGCATGTGGTATTCCGATGTGACGGCGATCCGCGCGAGCACGGACACGTCGATCTGCTCGTCGAGATGGCGCTCGATGTACTCCATCGCCTGGTTCAGCCGCTCCAGCAACCCCCGGCCTCCTTCCCTTCCGGCCACTCACGCTAGGGAAGGCCCACCCTGTCGCACCCGACATCCGGTGCCCGCTCCGGTCGGGTACGGTCGCGCGGGGCCGGGGCGGCCGGGGCGGCCGGTGCGCGCTCGGGCACGGTCGTACGTCACCTCATGGCGAAGCTGCCTGGAGATGACGCTCCAGGAACCGTGTCATCGCGGCCCAGGTCTCGCTCTGCGCCAGGGCGTTGGCCTGAGGAGTGCCGCCCGAGACGAGGTCCGCCGTGCGGTCGACGGTCGTCGGGACCAGCGGCGGGCGCAGGAAATGCCCCGCGCCCGGGTGGATCAGCAGCACGTCCTCGGCGGGCACGGTACGGCGGCGCTCGATGAGCGCGCGGGCCATGGCGGCGGCGGGCCACACAGCGTCCTCGGTCCCGGCGACCGCCATCAGCGGGGCCGTGATGTCCTCCACCGGGATCAGCGCGTTCTCCACCGCGGCCGTGTCCCTGAGGCCGGCCGCGTAGGCGGGCCGCATCCGCAGTGCGGTGGAGCGGGCCCGGCCGCCGGGCAGCCGCCGCAGCACGGCACGACCGGCGATCTGCGGCAGCAGCAGCCGGCTCCTCACGGGCACGTACGGCATGGGCGCGCCCTTGTACGTCCACGCCGAGGTCTTCGGCGGCGGACAGCCCGGGCCCGGAGCCTGCCAGACGACATGCGTCGGCGCGACGGCCACGACCGCCCGCACGGGAATCCGCGCCAGGGCGAGAGCCGCCAGCGCCCCGCCCGTACCCACCGAGTAGGCGACCACACCGACGCGGCGGCCGGTCGCCACTGCGCCGACCGCCCGCACGAGGCGTTCGAGCGGGATGTCCCTCAGCGTGGCGGGCTGCCACTCCCCGCCCAGGTATCCGAGCACCAGGGTGGTGAAGCCGCAGCGGGACGCCAGCAGCGCGGCCGTCGGGGCCACGGCCTCCACGCCGGTGGAGCCCGGGATCAGCACGACCACCGGCGGCGGCCCGGTGTCGATCGCGCGCGGGGCGAACTCGACGACCCGCAGCCCTTCGTCCACCGTCTCCGTCCGCGTGATCCGCCGCGCACGCCAGCGGCGCACGACGGTCCGCCGGACCTGGCGTGCCGCGTCGGCCGCGCAGCGGACGGTCCAGATCAGCTGGTCGTCCGGCGCCGAGAAGGCGACGGGCGGCAGATCGCGCCGCACACACGTCATCGACCACCACGGACCCGTCGGGTCCACCCCCGTGTAGGAACCCGCGATGGGCGCGTTCCTGGCCGTGCCGGCGACACCCCCGGCATCCGCGCGGTAGCGGTTGACGGACCGCCAGGCCCTCCCGGCGGCGTCGGTCACATCGATCCGTACGGTCACTTCCTCGTGCGCGCCGAGCCCCTGGACGACGAGGTCCGGGACCTCGTCGACGAGACCGTCCCCGGGTGCGATGGTGAGTTCCACGCTTCGGAACGTAAGCCGCTGCCGACCTGCGGGCGACCGGGCGCTCGCCGGTCGAGTGAGGCCCGGACCCGGACAGCCGAGCCGGTCGGAGAGGCCCCACGTCGCTCACCGGCGAAGAGGTCGTCAGGGCACGGGTCGTCAGGACACGGATCGTCAGAACAGCAGACGGTACTGGTTCCAGTGGGCGCTGTCGCCGACCCGGGTCCTGTGCGCGAACGGCGCCTCCGCCCTGCCCGTGCCCTTGTGGAGCCAGAGGGCCCCGGCCCGGTCACGGGCCAGCAGGTCGCTGTGTCCGTCCCGGTCGAGATCGCCGATCGAGGTCAGCAGGTTGTAACGGTTCCAGCCCCACCCGATGCCGACGCGCCGTGAGAACGGCTTCTCCAGATCGCCGGTGCCTTCGTACAGCCACAGCATCCCCGTCCTGTCACGGGCGACGACATCCGGTGCAAGGTCACCGGTCAGATCGCCCAGACCGGCGATCTGCGTGTACGCGTTCCAGCCGGGCCCCACCTCGATGCGCGGCCGCAGCGTGGCGTCGGCGCGGGCGGAGAAGAGCCACAGCACTCCGCGCGGGTCACGGGCGACGACCTCGGCCTCCGGCGTGCCGCCGAGGTCGCCGGGGGAGAGCAGCTGGTCGTACTGGCCCCACCGGCCCTCCAGCAGCCGCTCGCCCGCCTCCGTCACATAGAAGAGCCGGCCGTCCGCCCGCTGCCCGTAGGCGCCCTCGGCGAGACCGTCCCGGTCGTGGTCGACATGCGTGGCCGCCCGGTGGGTCTGCCAGCCGCCGAGGACGAACTCGCGGGGCTTGAGGCCGCCTCGCCCGTCCGGCCAGTACACATGGACGTCGCCCGGCCCGTCTACCGCGGTCAGCGGGAACTGCGGGGCCTGCGGCGGCACCGTCCCCGACGTCGGGGCGGCCGCAACGGCCGATGAGGCAGACGAGGGCGACGAGGCGGGCGCCGGGCCGGCGGAAGGGGTCGCGAGCGCGTGCGGCGCCCCGATCGAACCCGCGAGAAGGGTCGTGATCGCCGCCGTGGCCAGGCGCGTCAGCGCGCGCCTGCCACGGCGGCCGGGAAGGTGAGCCACGTCGTACTCCAGGAGTCGGTCGGAAGGGACGTGGGGCGTGCCCCGCGGGGGGGGGAAAAAAACCCCCGGGAACCCCCCAAAAGGACCTCCCCCCCCCCCCCCCCTCCCCCCCTTGTCAACCACCCCCCCTCCGCCCAACC
>NZ_JBHWKX010000019.1:112110-122815 GCF_042730885.1 Streptomyces sp. NPDC059909 | reverse complement strand
GTCTCCGCGAAGGTCACCACCGAGGACAAGCTGCCGGCCCCGTCCGCGGTGTGGGCCGGTGTGACCGACCTGTGGCTGCAGGGCACCCTGCTCGATGTCATCTGGACCAGCATCTCGCGCGGTCTCTTCGGCTTCCTGCTGGCCCTCGCCATCGGCACACCGCTCGGCCTGCTGGTGGCCCGGGTGAAACCCGTGCGTGCCGCGATCGGCCCGATCCTGTCGGGTCTGCAGTCGCTGCCGTCGGTGGCGTGGGTGCCGCCCGCCGTCATCTGGCTCGGCCTGAACGACAAGATGATGTACGCGGTCATCCTGCTCGGCGCCGTCCCGTCGATCGCCAACGGCCTCGTCTCCGGCGTCGACCAGGTGCCGCCGCTGTTCCTGCGGGCCGGGCGCACCATGGGCGCCACCGGCCTCAAGGGCACCTGGCACATCGTCATGCCGGCCGCGCTGCCCGGCTATCTGGCCGGACTGAAGCAGGGCTGGGCCTTCTCATGGCGCTCCCTGATGGCCGCCGAGATCATCGCCTCCTCCCCGGACCTCGGCCTGGGCCTCGGCCAGCTGCTCGAGAACGCCCGCAACAACATCGACATGGCCGGGGTGTTCCTCGCGATCATCCTCATCCTGATCGTCGGTATCGCCATCGACTTGCTCATCTTCAGCCCGCTGGAGCGGCGGGTGCTCCACAACCGCGGGCTGCTGGTCGCCCGCTGAAAGACGGATCGCGATCGGCACGGGATGCGCGCCAATCCGTCCGCACACCGGCAGACCCGGCGCATGGCACCGGCTACGCGAAGGCATCGCCCCGCAGCGGAGCCGGTTCTGCCGTGTGCGGAGGGGAAGGGCCCCATCCGCACGGGTCCTACGGTGCGCTGACGGGCAGGCCCGCCGCACGCCACGCCTGGAAGCCGCCGACGAGGTCGGTCGCGCGGTGCAGCCCCAGCTGGTGCAGCGATGCGGTGGCCAGGCTCGAGGCGTAGCCCTCATTGCAGATCACCACGATCCGCAGATCGTGGCCCGTGGCCTGCGGGACGCGGTGGGAGCCCTGTGGGTCCAGCCGCCACTCCAGTTCGTTGCGTTCGATCACGAGGGCTGCGGGAATCAGCCCGTCGCGCTCGCGCAGTTCGGCGTACCGGATGTCGACCAGCAGTGCCCCGTCGGCAGCCGCCGCGTACGCCTCCTGCGGGCCTACGCGGTCGAGCCCGGCGCGGACCCGCGCCAGGTGCTCGTCGATGGACGGCTTTCCGCTCACCGCCAGTCCTCCGGCCTCTCGACCTGCTCCAGCCAGAGCACCGCACCGGTGCGGCTGAAGCGGCGCATCAGCGGCAGCGGCGGGTAGTAGGCGTGAACGGAGACGGTGTGCTCGGTGCGGGACTCGTTCAGCACTTCGTGCACGTGGTGGTGGCCGAAGGCCCTGCCCTCACCGGGCGGCAACTTCCGTCGGCGGTCGACGCCCTCGGCCAGCTCCAGGGACCTCCACCCCTCGGTGGGAAGGCGCACCGCGAGCGAGTTCTCCGTCAGTTCGCCTGCCGCCGTGGTGAAGGCGCCGATCGACTCGGCGTGGTCGTGCCAGCCGGTGCCGGTGCCGGGCGGCCAGCTGATGAGCCATGCCTCGCTGCCACCCGGGCCCTGGATGCGTACCCAGGTACGGCCTTCGGGGTCGAGCGGGAGCGCGGCGATGAGGTCGGCGTCCGCGGCGGTACGACGCACGAATTCGAGCAGCTGGGCAGGGGTCGGGCCCGGGAAGTCGGCGGACGTCCGTGTGGGTGAGGGGGCCTGAACGAACGCAGGAGTGCTTGTCGTGAGGGACACGGGTACCGTCCTGCCCTCTGAAAGGCACGCCCCGTGGACACCCTGGTGGACACCCCCCTGGCCATCCCCGCCCTCGCCGACGCGACCGAACTGTCCTGCGACGTCCTCGTCATCGGCGGCGGCACCGCCGGCACCATGGCCGCGCTGACCGCCGCCGGACGCGGCGCGCACGTGCTGCTGCTGGAGAAGGCGCACGTGAGGCACTCCGGCGCGCTCGCCATGGGCATGGACGGGGTCAACAACGCGATCATCCCGGGCCGGGCCGAGCCCGACGACTACGTCGCCGAGATCACCCGCGCCAACGACGGCATCGTCGACCAGTCCACCGTCCGGCAGACCGCGACCCGCGGCTTCGCGATGGTCCAGCGCCTGGAGTCGTACGGGGTGAAGTTCGAGAAGGACGAGCACGGCGAGTACGCGGTCCGCCAGGTGCACCGGTCCGGCTCGTACGTGCTGCCGATGCCGGAGGGCAAGGACGTCAAGAAGGTCCTCTACCGGCAGCTGCGGCGCCGCGAGATGCGGGAGCGGATCCGCATCGAGAACCGGGTCATGCCGGTCAGGGTGCTCACCCACCCGGCCGACGGCCGGGCCGTCGGCGCAGCCGGGTTCAACACCCGCACCGGCGCGTTCGTCACCGTCCGGGCGGGCGCGGTGATCCTGGCCACCGGGGCGTGCGGCCGGCTCGGTCTGCCCGCCTCCGGCTACCTGTACGGGACGTACGAGAACCCGACGAACGCGGGCGACGGCTACGCCATGGCCTACCACGCGGGGGCCGCGCTCACCGGGATCGAGTGCTTCCAGATCAACCCCTTGATCAAGGACTACAACGGGCCGGCCTGTGCGTACGTCGCGAACCCGTTCGGCGGTTACCAGGTGAACCGGCACGGCGAGCGGTTCGTGGAGTCGGACTACTGGTCGGGGCAGATGATGGCCGAGTTCGCGGCCGAACTCGCCTCCGACCGAGGCCCGGTGTACCTCAAGCTCAGCCATCTGCCCGAGGAGACCATCACCGCCGTCGAATCGATCCTGCACACGACGGAGCGGCCCACCCGCGGCACTTTCCACGACGGCCGCGGCCACGACTACCGCACCCACGACGTCGAGATGCACATCTCGGAGATCGGACTGTGCGGCGGGCACTCCGCCTCCGGGGTACGGGTGGACGCGCACGCCCGCACCACCGTGCCCCGGCTGTACGCGGCCGGCGACCTGGCCTGCGTACCGCACAACTACATGATCGGCGCGTTCGTCTTCGGCGACCTGGCCGGCGAGGACGCCGCGCGGTACCGGGCCTTCGAGGGAGAGCTGCCCCGGGACCAGCTGGCCGCCGCCCACGACCTCGTCTACCGGCCGCTGCGCAATCCGGACGGGCCGCCGCAGCCGCAGGTGGAGTACAAGTTGCGGCGGTTCGTCAACGACTACGTGGCACCGCCGAAGACGGGGGCGAAGCTGTCCCTGGCGGTGGAGGCGTTCAGCCGGATGTCGGAGGAGATCGCCGGGATGGGGGCGCGCACGTGGCACGAACTGATGCGGTGCGCCGAGGTCACCTTCATCCGGGACTGCGCGGAGATGGCGGCCCGGGCCTCGTTGGCCCGGACCGAGTCCCGGTGGGGCCTGTACCACGAGCGGCTGGACCATCCGGAGCGGGACGACGCGGGCTGGCTGCACCACCTTGATCTGCGCAAGTCGCCCTCCGGGGCGATGGAGTTCACCGCGCGACCGGTCGAGCCGTACGTGGTCCCGGTGCCGGAGTTCGCGCCGGCGCCGGGACCGGAGCGGCGGCTGGGCGAGGTCACGCTGGTTCCCGTGGCCACGGCCGGTCCGCGGGACGCCGCCCCGGCCGCCCGCCCGGCCGCACCCGCGGCGGCTCCGGTCCCGGCCGAGACCCCGGAGGTCTCCGCGCCCAGCCCCGCCCTCCTCCGCCTCCTCTCCCTCGCCGAGGAGTCCCCCGACCTGGACGCGCTGCGCCCCTACCTGGGCGACGCCGACCCGGCGGTGCGGGCCGCCGCCGTGGCCGCCCCCGGCGAGACGGTGCCGGCCGGTGCGGGGCCCGCGCTCGCCGAGCGCCTGCGGGACACCGCACCGCAGGTCCGGGCCGCCGCCGCGGCTGCGCTACGTGAGCTGGTCGAAGTCCTGCCCGCCGAGCCAGAGTTCGGGGCCGGTCTGCGGGAGGCGCTGGGCGTCGCCGACCCGGCCGTCCGGGCCGCCGCGCTCGACGTGCTGCGGGCGCTGCGGCTGGGCGATGCCGGGATGTACGCCGCCGCGCTCGGCGACACCGACATCGAGGTCCGCATCAGCGCCGTCCGGGCCCTGGTCTCGGTGGACGCGGTCCCGGAGCTGGCGGTGGCCGCCGCCGACCCGGCCCGCGAGGTCCGGGTCGCAGTGGCCCGCGGCCTCGCGGCCGTGCACGCCCCGGCCCCGGCACCGCTCGACCCGCTGCTGGACGACCCCGACCCCCTGGTCCGGGGCGCCGCCCTGGCCGCGCTGGCCGCCACCGGCTGCCCGCCCCGCTACGCCGTGCTGGCCGCGGCCGCCCTCGACGACCCCGCCTGGCAGGTCCGGGCCGGCGCCGCGACCGCCCTCCAGGCGGCCCCGCCCGCCCAGGCCGTCCCCGCCCTCGCCAAGACGCTGGCCGACACCAACGCGGATGTCCGCAAGGCCGCCGTCCTTTCCCTCCTGCCCCAACCGCGCCGACCCCGAAGCCCGCACCGCCCTCGCCGTGTCCACCACCGACCCCGACGCCGACATCCGCGCCTACGCGTCCCGCGCAGCCTCCTGACCACCGCAGTTTCGAGGGCTGCGGCCGACGCCACTTCCACCACGCAGGTCAGGGCATGCGGCGCGCGGCCCAGCGGCACGGGGGCCATGTCGGATCCGACACCCGGCCCTTGCCCCCAGCGAAGCGGATCTGGCACCGGCACCGGGAGATACGCACCAGTCAACTCCCGCTCGCCCGAGGCCCGGGCGCAACCATCCTCACCGAGCCAGTCGTACACCCGGCGGGCACGCCGGGCCAGCCACTCGCCGGGAGCTCTCATCGGCCCTCGATTACCAATCGCCCGGTGAGTAAGCGCAGGTCGGACCTTCCACCTTCTGGATGGCGTCTCGCCGGGAGGCGCCCGCTCCGCCCTCCCATAGGGGGCGGATGGCGTCTTTTCTGGCCGGACACGGTGGTCGGGTCTACTGGATGATCATTGGAGTCTTCAGATCCACTGCGGTCCGGAAGTCCCGGTGGCCGAACGAAACCGGATTTATACGGGTGGCCGTGCAACATGCGTCCAACGGCCACACACGCACGAGACCGGCCTCCCTGGCGGGACGCCATGCCGGCAGGTGGCCGAACTTGACGATGCCTTCCGCGATACATGCGTGGGAGCCCGACCCGGCCGATCGGCCCGACGTGGGAGCCATGCGCCGGGGCAAGGAACCCGAAGCGCGCGCGTTCGCACCGCGACCCTTCTCAGTCCTCGAAGAGACGGAGCGTCACGACACCGTCGAGCGCATCATTTCAGCATCAGGACATCGCCCTTGACGCACATGATGCGCACCTATCAGAACCGCAGGTCAGCGGCCCTTATCGGCAGGCTCCAGGATCGCCACGCACTCCACGTGGTGCGCCCATGAGAACAGGTCGGCCCAACCCTCCGAGACCTGAGGAAGTAGAAAAACCAGCAGGTCAGAGGCTCTTTGCAGCGGGTTCCAAAATCGCCACGCACTCCACGTGCGAGGTCATCGGAAACAGGTCGAACGCCCGCAGCGTCCGCGGCTTGTACCCGTTGTCGCGGAAGTACGCGAGGTCCCGCGCCAGCGCCGCCGGGTCGCATGCCACGTAGGCGATGCGGCGCGCGCCGAGGCCCGACACGTGGGCGACCGTCTGCTTGCCGGCGCCCGCGCGGGGCGGGTCGAGGACGACGAGGTCGGCCTCGGTGATGCCGGTGCGCGGGAGGACGGATTCGACCTTGCCCTGTTCGATGCGGACGCGCGGGAGGTCCTGGAGGTTGTGGCGGGCGTCCTCGACGGCGCGCTTGCCGGACTCGATGCCGAGGACCGCGCCCTTCTCGCCGACGCGCTGGCCGATGGCGCCCGCGAACAGGCCGACGCCGCAGTAGAGATCGAGGGCCGTGTCGCCCTTGCGGGGCATCAGGCCCTGCATGACGGCCTGGACGAGGACGTCCGCGGCCTTGGGGTGGACCTGCCAGAAGCCACCCATGCCGACACGGTAGGTGAGGTCGTCGGCGCGCTCGCGGACGAAGGGGCGGCCGTGGACGCGGTGGACGCTGCCGTCCTTCTCGTGGACGCGCAGGACCGAGACGGGCTTGTCGAGCTCCACGATCGGCAGCCGGGCGCCGGGGCGCGGGGTGAGGATCACCTGGCGGTCGCCGGAGCCGGTGGCGGCGATGGCCTCGATGGAGGCCATGCCCTCCCAGGTGCGCTTCTCGATGCCGAGTTCACTCACTCCCGGGGCCGCGATCATGCAGTGCTCGATCGGCTCGACCTCGTGGGAACGGTGCCGGCGCAGACCCGCGCGGCCCTCGGCGTCGACGGCGTACTGGACGCGGGTGCGCCAGGCGGGCACCTGGCCCGCGGGCAGCTTGTCGCCCTCCGCCGGCATGACCGTGCCGTCCCAGCCGGCCTCCTCGGGGGTGAGGCCCGCGAGCCGCTTCAGCTGCTCGGCGATGACCTCGCCCTTGAAGCGGCGCTGTGCGCCCGGCTTGGCGTGCTGCCAGTCGCAGCCGCCGCACTTGCCGGGTCCCGCGTACGGGCACGGCGCCTCGACGCGGTCCTTGGACGGCTCCAGTACGCGCACGGCGTCGGCGCGCAGATAGCGCGAGCTCTCCTCGCCCTCGGTGACGCGGGCGACGACCTTCTCGCCGGGCAGCGCGTGCCGCACGAACAGCACACGGCCGCCCTCGGTGCGGGCGATGCAGTGGCCGCCGTGTGCGACGGGGCCGACCTCGACCTCGTACTCCTCCCCGACCAGCGAAGACTCAGAAGCGTTCTGCATGACGGGGTGACTCCAGGGATACGAGAGGGGGGCGTCGTCCGTGTGCGGACGACAGCCCCCCAGTCTACGTGGATGCCAGGTGCCCTCAGCTCCTGCCGCTGGGCTCCTTCGGCCGCTCGGTCACGGGGCCGCGGCGCACCGCGCCCGGTGCGTTCCACTCCTGGCGCTTCCTGGCCCGCTTCTTGGCGGCTTCGGAGGACTGGAGCTGGTACGGCACGGAGGTCACCATGACGCCCGGGGTGAACAGCAGGCGGCCCTTGAGGCGCAGGGCGCTCTGGTTGTGGAGCACGTGCTCCCACCAGTGGCCGACCACGTACTCGGGGATGATCACGCTGACCGCGTCCCGCGGGCTCTCGCGCCGCAGGCCCTTCACGTACTCGATGATCGGGCGGGTGATCTCGCGGTACGGGGAGTGGAGGATCTTCAGCGGCACGTTGATGCCGCGCCGCTCCCACTCCTCCTTGAGCGCCTTGGTCTCCGCCGGGTCGACGTCGATGCTGAGCGCCTCCAGCGTGTCGCTGCGCAGCAGCTTGGCGTAGGCGACGGCGCGCAGGGTCGGCCGGTGGACCTTGGAGACGAGCACGATGGAGTGGACCCGGGAGGGACGGACGGTGTCGTCGGTCGGCTCGTCGGGGGCGGCGATCTCGTCGGCGACGCGGTCGTAGTGCTTACGGATCGCCGTCATGGTCCCGTAGAAGATCACCATGCCGAGCAGGGCGACCCACGCGCCGTGCGTGAACTTGGTGACGAGAACGACGACCAGCACCAGGCCGGTGAAGAAGGCACCGAAGGTGTTGATCGCGCGCGAGCGGATCATGTGGCGGCGCTTGGCGGGGTCGCGCTCGGTCTTCAGATGCCGGTTCCAGTGCCGGACCATGCCGGTCTGGCTGAGCGTGAAGGAGACGAAGACGCCGACGATGTAGAGCTGGATCAGCTTGGTGGAGTCGGCTCCGTACACCCAGACCAGCAGGATGGCCGCGCCTGCCAGCAGCACGATGCCGTTGGAGAAGGCGAGCCGGTCGCCGCGGGTGTGCAGTTGGCGCGGCAGGTAGCGGTCCTGGGCGAGGATCGAGCCGAGCAGCGGGAAGCCGTTGTACGCGGTGTTCGCGGCCAGGAAGAGGACGAGGGCGGTGGCCGCGGCGAGGAGCACGAAGAAGAACGTGCCGTCACCGAAGACGGCGGCCGCGACCTGCGAGATCACCGGGTCCTGGACGTAGTCCGGGCCGACCGGTGTGCCGTTGCTGAGCAGGTCGTGGGCGGGGTTCTCGGCCATCTTGACGTCGGTGGCCATGGCGAGGCCGATGATGCCGCAGAACATGGTCACGGCGAGGCCGCCCATGAGCAGCAGCGTCGTGGCGGCGTTCTTGCTCTTCGGCTTGCGGAAGGCGGGGACGCCGTTGCTGATGGCCTCGACGCCGGTGAGCGCGGCACAGCCGGAGGAGAAGGCGCGCAGCAGCAGGAAGACGAGCGCGAAGCCGGCCAGCCCCTGCTGCTCGGGCTCGATCTCGAAGCCGGCGGTCGGGGCCTGCATGGTGTCGTCGAGGACGAGGCCCTTGAAGGCACCCCAGGCGACCATGATGAAGACGCCGGCGACGAAGACGTAGGTCGGGATCGCGAAGAGCTTGCCCGACTCCTTCACGCCGCGCAGATTCATCAGCGTGAGCAGCACGATGATCGCGATGGCGCTGAGCACCTTGTGCTCGACCACGAAGGGGATCGCGGAGCCGAGGTTCTCCACGCCGGAGGAGATCGACACGGCGACGGTGAGGACGTAGTCGACGAGCAGCGCGCTGGCGACGGTGAGGCCGGCCTTCGGGCCGAGGTTGGTGTTCGCCACCTCGTAGTCGCCGCCGCCGCTGGGGTACGCGTGGACGTTCTGCCGGTAGGAGGCGACGACGGTGAACATCAGGACCACGACGGCGACCGCGATCCAGGGGCTGAAGTGATACGCCGACACACCCGCGATGGAGAGGACCAGCAGGACTTCTCCCGGGGCGTACGCCACCGAGGACAGCGGGTCGGAGGCGAAGACGGGAAGTGCGATGCGCTTCGGCAGGAGCGTTTCTCCCAGCCTGTCGCTGCGCAGCGCCCTGCCGATCAGGATCCGTTTGGGAATGTCGGTCAGTTTGGACACGCAAGGGATCGTAAGGGTTTCCTCTTGACGAAGCCCACCCGCGGCCCTTTCCGGCGCGGAATCGCACGGTCCTGTCATGCTGACGCCACCCCGTAGCAATCGAACGAGCACGTAGCGCTACGTACGACGCGAGTGCGCCCGGCATCCCCCTGCATTGCCACCGCGGATGAGGGCAACACAGGCCCCGCGTCATAAGCTCGTCAAGGGCAACAACCGCACACCGATGCCCCGTCGTTGCCCGGCAGAGCCGAGAGAAAAGAGTCAGCAGGGTGTTTGCGCAGGTCAGCGGGATGACCAGGACTGCGGGGTAAGCAGGTGCACATCGTCATCATGGGCTGCGGGCGAGTGGGAGCGGCGCTCGCGCAGACCCTGGAGCAGCAGGGGCACACGGTCGCCGTCGTCGATCAGGACCCCACGGCCTTCCGTCGTCTGGGCTCCGGTTTCGGGGGCCGCCGCGTCACCGGGGTCGGCTTCGACCAGGACACGCTGCGCGAGGCGGGGATCGAGGAGGCCGGTGCGTTCGCCGCGGTGAGCAGCGGCGACAACTCGAACATCATCGCGGCGCGGGTCGCCCGCGAGATGTTCGGGATCGAGAACGTGGCGGCGCGGATCTACGACCCGCGGCGCGCCGAGGTGTACCAGCGACTCGGCATCCCGACCGTGGCCACGGTCCGCTGGACCGCCGACCAGATGCTGCGGCGGCTCCTGCCGTCCGGGGCCGAGCCGCTGTGGCGGGACCCGAGCGGTGGCGTCCAGCTCGCCGAGGTGCACACGTCCCCGGCCTGGATCGGTCACAAGATCAGCAAGCTGCAGGACGAGACGGGCGTGCGGGTCGCGTTCCTCACCCGGCTCGGCGAGGCGGTCCTGCCGTCCTCGCAGACGGTGCTGCAGGAAGGCGATCTGGTCCACGTGATGATGCGTACGGACGAGATCGAGAAGGTCGAGGCGGCATTCGCCCAGGGTCCCGAGGAGGGCGGTCACTGATGCGGGTCGCGATTGCAGGGGCCGGCGCGGTGGGGCGTTCCATCGCGGGAGAGCTGCTGGAGAACGGGCACGAGGTGCTCCTGATCGACAAGGCGCCCACCGCCATCTCGGTGGAGCGGGTGCCGCAGGCCGAGTGGCTGCTGGCCGACGCCTGCGAGATCACGTCGCTGGACGAGGCGGCGCTGCAGCGCTGCAACGTCGTGATCGCGGCGACCGGCGACGACAAGGTGAACCTGGTCGTGTCGCTGCTGGCGAAGACCGAGTACGGCGTGCCACGTGTGGTCGCCCGGGTCAACAACCCCAAGAACGAGTGGCTCTTCAACGAGTCCTGGGGCGTCGATGTCGCGGTGTCCACGCCGCGTCTGATGTCGGCGCTGGTCGAGGAGGCGGTGAGCGTCGGCGACCTGGTCCGGCTGCTGCGCTTCAGCCACGGCGACGCCAACCTGGTCGAGCTGACGCTGCCGCCGGAGTCGGCGCTGGCGGGCACGCAGGTCGGGGACGTGGCCTGGCCGGAGGACACCTCGCTCGTGACGATCATCCGCGGGCCGCGAGTGCTCACACCCCACGGCGAGGAGACGCTCGAGCCCGGGGACGAACTCCTCTTCGTCGCGGCGCAGGCCCGGGAGGAGCAGTTGGAGGACCTGCTCTCGGTCCGCCGGGAGGACACGACGACGAGCTGACGCTCGCGCACGTACGGGACGGGGGCCGGGGGACCCACAAGGTTCCCCGGGCCCCCCCTGTGTCCTGCCTTCGGCTTCCGTGCCCCATTGCCC
>NZ_JBHWKX010000019.1:0-112100 GCF_042730885.1 Streptomyces sp. NPDC059909 | reverse complement strand
GGGGGGGGGGGGAAGGGGAGGAGGGGGGGGGGGGTCTTTTTTGTTTCCGGGGAGAGAGAGAGGAAGGGAAGCGCGCGCGGGGACGGGGGGGGAGGGGGCCGGGGCCCCCCCCCCCCCCCCCCGGGCCCCGCTGTGTGCACGGCCTGCGGCTGCTGTACCCCGTGCCGCGGGGTGGGCTTTACGCCTCGTGGTCGCGGGCGGCGGCGGCCTTGCGGGCCTCCTCCTCGCGCTCCTTCTCCTCCATCTCCGCGAAGACGTCGATCGGCGGCGGCGCCTTCGCCAGGAAGACCCAGGTCAGGTACACCGCGAGGAGGAACGGCGGGATCTTGAGGGTGACCAGGACCCAGCCGAACTGGGTGGTGTCCGCCCACCAGTAGAGGGGGAAGAGGATCGCGCACTTCGTGAGGAGGATCAGGCCCCACGCCCAGCTGGCCTTGGCGTAGGCCTTCTTCCGGCCGGGGTTGCGGGTGCGCCAGGAGAGGTTCTCCTTGAAGACCGGGCCGAGGATGAGGCCGATCAGCGGGACGCCCGCGAGGGTCGTGATGATGTACGCGAGGGCCAGGCCCAGCGTGTACAGCATGCCCGGCAGATAGAAGTCCTTCGCGTTGCCGGTCATCATCGCGAAGACGACACCGAAGGCGACCCCGAAGACCCCGCTGAACGCGTGCTTCACGGTGTCCCTGCGGACCAGCCGTACGGCGACGAGCAGCAGCGAGACGCCGAGTGCCGCGATCGCCGAGAGATGCAGATCCTTGTTGATCGTGAAGATCGTGACGAAGAGGAGCCCGGGCAGGACCGTCTCCACCATGCCCCGGAGCCCGCCGAAGGCCTCGAACAGGGCCGCTTCCGTGACGGCCTTGGCGTCGCGGTGGCCGCCGTCTTCCTGTTCCTGCGTGGTCGGCTTGTCGAGAGACGTCACCGGCTACTCCTGTCCGAGCGGTCGGAGCTCGTATTTGGGATTGAACAGCACCCGTCGGCCGTGGCTCATCGCGATCCGGCCCGAGGCGATCATCTTGCGGCCCGGCTCTATGCCCACGATCGAGCGCCGGCCCAGCCACACCACGTCCAGCGCGGCGGAGCCGTCGAACAGCTCAGCCTCGAGGGCCGGCACTCCGGCCCTCGGTCGCAGGGTGACCGTGCGCAAGGTACCAGTCACCTTGACTATCTGGCGGTCGTCGCAGTCGGAGATGCGCGTGCAACCCGACGCCTGCGAGTCCTCCTGGAGCTCCTCGGACTCGAGGTCCTCCTGGGAGCTGGACAGGCGGTCGAGCATCCGGCGGAAGCGGCCTGCCGGCTTCTCGGCGTTCTCGGATCGGGGTGCAGCACTCATACAGAAAGCGTACCGGGGTGCCACCCGGCCCCGGTCAAGTGCCGGGCACGTGCCGATCATGCGTCGGATGCGACCACGCCGGTACCGGGTTCAGCGTTCGAAGCGGTACCCCATGCCGGGCTCCGTGACGAAGTGCCTGGGGTGCGACGGGTCCGCCTCGAGCTTGCGCCGCAGCTGGGCCATGTACACCCGCAGGTAGTTCGTCTCGGTGCCGTACGAGGGCCCCCACACCTCCTGGAGCAGCTGCTTCTGGCTGACGAGCCGCCCGGTGTTGCGGACCAGCACCTCCAGCAGGTGCCACTCGGTGGGCGTGAGGCGTACGTCCTTGCCGTCCCGGTTGACCTTCTTCGCGGCGAGGTCGACGGTGAAGTCCTCGGTCTCGACGATGACGATCTCGTCGTCGCTGCCGCCCGCGGGCTCGGCCCTGCGCACCGCGGCCCGCAGCCTGGCCAGCAGCTCGTCCATGCCGAACGGCTTGGTCACGTAGTCGTCGGCACCCGCGTCCAGGGCCTCGACCTTCTCGTCGGAGGTGTGCCGGGCGGAGAGGACCAGGATCGGCACGCGGGTCCAGCCGCGCAGGCCCTTGATCACCTCGACGCCGTCCATGTCCGGCAGGCCGAGGTCGAGAACGACGACGTCGGGGTGGCGTGCCGCGGCGAGCTCCAGCGCGGTCGTCCCGTCGGGGGCCGCGTCGACTTCGTACTTGCGCGCCTTCAGGTTGATCACGAGGGCGCGTACGATCTGCGGCTCGTCGTCGACCACGAGCACTCGGGTCATGGAGTGCCTTCCTTTCGTCTCTCGTCCGTGCGTCCGGGGGCCGGTGGGCCGTCGGCTGGGGCTGGGGCGGGTCAGCCGGTGATCCGGGCGGGGAGTCCTTGGCCGCCGGCCGGTGCGAGCCCGGGCGTGGCCGCCCGGAGGGTGAGGAGCATCGTCAGCCCGCCGCCGGGAGTGTCCTCGGCGGTCAGGGTGCCGTCCATCGCCTCGACGAATCCGCGGGCGACGGCGAGGCCGAGCCCGACGCCGGAGCCGCGCGGGGCGTCGCCGTAGCGCTGGAACGGCTCGAAGATCCGTTCCTTCGCCTCGTCCGGTACGCCGCTGCCGCGGTCCACGACCCGTAGCTCGACACGGTCGCCGAGCGCGCTGGCGGACACCACGACGGGTGTCGCGTCGCGGCTGTACTTGACGGCGTTCTCGACGATGTTGGCGACGACCCGCTCGAGCAGCCCCTTGTCGACGCGGACCATCGGCAGCGTCTCCGGGATGTCCAGCTCGACCGCGGTGTCGGGGACCCCGACGAGCGACATGGGCACGACCTCGTCGAGGTCGATGTCGCGGATCAGCGGGGTGACGGTGCCGGTCTGGAGGCGGGACATGTCGAGCAGGTTGCCGACGAGGTGGTCGAGCCGGTCGGCGCCGTCCTCGATGCCCTCGAGGAGCTCGGCACGGTCCTCGTCGGACCATTCGACGTCGTCGGAGCGGAGCGAGCTGACAGCGGCCTTGATGCCCGCCAGCGGGGTGCGCAGGTCATGGCTGACGGCGGCGAGGAGCGCGGTGCGTATGCGGTTGCGCTCGGCGAGTTTGCGGGCCTCCTCGGCCTCGCCGACGAGGCGCTGACGGTCGAGGACGACGGCGGCCTGGGCGGCGAAGGCACCGAGCACCCGGCGGTCCGCCGCGGGCAGGACCCGTCCGGACAGGGCAAGCGCCATGTGCTCGCCGACCGGCATGTCCACGTCCGCGTCCTCGGGGCGTTCGGCGGGGGCCGGTCCCACGCTGCCCGCGCACACCCAGGGGTCGACGTCGCTCGAGCGCTCCAGCATGGCCGCGGACTCCATGCCGAACGTCTCGCGGACCCGCTCCAGCAGGGCTTCCAGACTCGTCTCGCCGCGCAGCACGCTGCCGGCGAGGAACGACAGGATCTCGGACTCGGCGCGCAGCCGTGCGGCCTGGTGGGTGCGGCGCGCCGCGAGGTCGACGACGGAGGCCACCGAGACGGCGACGGCCACGAAGACCACGATGGCGACGATGTTCTTCGGGTCGGCGATCGTGAAGAGGTGGATCGGCGGGGTGAAGTAGTAGTTCAGCAGCAGTGAGCCCACGGCGGCCGAGGCCAGGGCAGGGAACAGCCCGCCCAGCAGTGCGGAGGCCACGGTCAGCGACAGGAACAGCAGCATGTCGTTGGCGAGGCCGAGGTCGGCGTTGATGTGTGTCAGCAGCAGCGCGAGCAGTGCCGGGCCCGCCACGCCGACGACCCAGCCCCAGATGATCCGGGAGCGGCCGAGCCGGGCACCGCGGGTGACGGGGAGGCCCCGGCCACGGCCCACCTCGTCGTGCGTGACGATGTGGACGTCGAGATCGGGCCCCGACTCGCGGGCGACGGTCGCGCTGACGCCGGGTCCGAAGACGTACTGCCACGCGCGGCGGCGGCTGGCGCCGAGCACGATCTGGGTGGCGTTGACGCCGCGCGCGAAGTCGAGCAGCGCGGCCGGGACGTCGTCGCCGATGACGTGGTGGAAGGTCCCGCCGAGGTCCTCGACGAGGGTGCGCTGGACCGCCAGCTCCTTGGGCGAGGCGGAGGTCAGCCCGTCGCTGCGGGCGATGTAGACGGCGAGCACCTCGCCGCCGGCGCCCTTCTCGGCGAGCCGGGCGGCACGGCGGATGAGCGTACGTCCCTCGGGGCCGCCGGTGAGGCCGACGACGATGCGCTCGCGGGCCTGCCAGGTGGAGCGGATGTTGTGCTCGCCGCGGTACTGCTGGAGGTATTCGTCGACGCGGTCGGCGACCCAGAGCAGGGCCAGCTCGCGCAGGGCGGTCAGGTTCCCGGGCCGGAAATAGTTGGACAGGGCCGCGTCGACCTTGTCGGACGTGTAGATGTTGCCGTGCGCCATGCGCCGGCGCAGTGCCTGGGGCGACATGTCGACGAGCTCGATCTGGTCGGCCCGGCGGACGACCTCGTCCGGCACGGTCTCCCGTTGCCGTACGCCGGTTATCGACTCGACGACGTCGCCGAGCGACTCCAGGTGCTGGATGTTGACGGTCGAGACGACGTCGATCCCGGCGGCGAGCAGCTCCTCGACGTCCTGCCAGCGCTTGGCGTTGCGTGAACCCGGGACGTTCGTGTGGGCCAGCTCGTCCACGAGGGCGACGGCGGGCCGGCGCGCCAGCACCGCGTCCACGTCCATCTCCGTGAAGGTGGTGCCGCGGTAGTCGATCACGCGGCGGGGGACCTGCTCGAGGCCGTGCAGCATGACCTCGGTGCGCGGCCGGTCGTGGTGCTCCACGAAGCCGACGACGCAGTCGGTGCCGCGCTCGACGCGACGGTGCGCCTCGGAGAGCATCGCGTACGTCTTGCCGACGCCCGGTGCCGCTCCGAGGTAGATCCGTAGCTTGCCCCGTCCCATGGCCCCATTGTCCTTGAACGACAGCCGCACCATGCTGCTGCGAGGCGGCGGTGACGTCCGCTGTGGACGCCTCCTCGAAGCTACAGCCATCAAAATCGGCAAATCGGGCAGGATGCGCTGCTCAGGGACGTATTGACGGGATTCTGATGCCCCCTACTGCGCCGCCCGCTACTGCGCCGTCCGCCCGGTCTGCTCGGTGATCTCGCCGTCGCTCAGTTCGAGCACCCGGTCGGCGAGTCCGAGCAGCTGGGCGTCGTGCGTGGCGACGAGGGCGGTCACGCCCTCGCTGCGGACCACGGCGCGGAGCAGTTCCATCACCGCGAGCCCGGTCTCGGCGTCCAGCTGGCCGGTCGGTTCGTCGGCGATCAGCAGGGCCGGGCGGTTGGCGAGCGCGCGGGCGATGGCCACCCGCTGCTGCTGGCCGCCGGACAGCTCGCCGGGCCGCTGGGCGGCGTGCTCGGCCAGGCCGACCAGCGAGAGCAGCAGCTCGACACGCTCCTCGCGCTCACGCGGATCGGTCTTGCGCAGCCGCATCGGTACGCCGACGTTCTCGGCGGCCGTGAGGATCGGGATCAGACCGAAGGACTGGAAGATGAAGCCGATCCGGTCCCGGCGCAGCTCCAGCAGCCCGTTCTCGCCGAGCGTGGACAGGTCCGTGCCGTCGACGGTGCTCCGGCCCTCGTCCGGGCTGTCGAGGCCGCCGACCAGGTTGAGCAGCGTGGTCTTTCCGGAGCCCGACCGGCCCTTGAGGGCGACGAGTTCGCCGCGCGGGATCTCGAAGGACACCCCGCGCAGGGCGTGCACGGCTGCGGCTCCGGTGCCGTACGAGCGGTGCAGGTTCTCGACGCGGACCATGGGCCCGCGGGCCGGGCTCTCCGCGACGGCCGTGCCCGTCGAGTACGCCGGGTGTCCGGCCGTGGTCTCCGTCATGCGGTCCCCCTGGGTGAAGCGATGCGGCGCCAGTATGTGCAGGCGGCACCCGTTGGGACAATGACCGGGCGCCGCCGGCTCGTACAGCCGCCCGGGAACGCCGGTGGGCCGCACTCCGTCCGCGGAGTGCGGCCCACCGGACCGCTTGTCTCCCGGGGGACACCCCGGACACACCCCCGGCCAGAGGCACGGAGGCCGACCCGCACCGCAGGGCGCGGGCCTCAGCGCACCTCGGTGATCTCCGGCCCGCGCTGCAGCTGTCCCATGCCACCGGAGAAGCGGGACGTCTCCTGCTCCTCCTGCTGGACGCCCTCGGGCACCATCTGGGCGTCGTTCGGCAGCTTGAGGACGATCGGGTCGCGAGGCGCCATCGGGCCCTCGCCGCGCACCACGACCGCGTCCCTGAAGACCTGCTCCAGCAGGCCGGCCGCCTGCGGCTGCACCGCGCCCTGACCGGAGATCACACCGCGCAGGAACCAGCGCGGCCCGTCGACCCCGACGAAGCGCACCAGCTGCACGCCTCCGGTCCCGTCCGGGAGCTGGACCGGGACCTGGGCCCGCAGCTCCCAGCCCAGCGGGCCCTCGACCTCGTCGATGATGCCGCCCTGACGGGTGATGCCCGAGGCGATCTCCTCGCGGACCTCGCCCCAGATGCCTTCCTTCTTGGGTGCGGCGAACGCCTGCAGCTGGATCGCGCTGTCCCGCAGTACGACGGTCGCCGCGACGATGGCGTCGCCCGCGACCTCCACGCGCAGCTCCATGCCCTCGACTCCGGGCACGAAGAGACCGCCCAGGTCCACGCGGCCCTCGCCGGGCCTGGAGACCTCGGAGACGTCCCACGGGCCGTCGGGCCGGGGCGCCGGCGGAAGGTTCACCCGGCGCGGCTCGTCCTGCTCCGCCGCGTCCTGCGTGTCGAGCTCGTCGACGACCTGCTCGGCCTCGCCCGCCACGTCCTTGGCGGTACCGCTCTTCTTGCGACGTCCGAACACGTCACTGTCCTTCCCGGTCGGATACGACCGAAGCGTATCGATTCCCACCCTGTGCGCTGCCCACGGCCGACCCGCCAACGGCGGCATGGCCGCCGGTGGACCCGAAGCCCCCCTCGGCCCGCGCCGAGCCGGGAAGCTCCGCCACCTCGTGGAAGCGCACCTTCTCGACCTGCTGGACGACCAGTTGAGCAATCCGGTCGAACCGTTCGAACCGCACGCTCTCACGCGGGTCCAGATTGACCACGATCACCTTGATCTCCCCACGGTACCCGGCATCCACCGTCCCTGGGGCATTCACGAGGGCGAGACCACAGCGGGCCGCCAGCCCCGAGCGGGCATGCACGAAGGCCGCATACCCGTCAGGGAGGGCGACAGCCACTCCCGTGGGCAGAATCGTGCGCTCTCCGGGAGCGAGTTCGGCGGCCTCGGTGGTCACCAGATCGACACCGGCATCGCCCGGATGTCCGTATGAGGGAATCGGTACTTCCGGGTCCACGCGCCGGATCAGTACGTCGACAGGGTTGCGCATCAGGGGTTCACCTCGAAGGCGCGGGCGCGCCTGGCCTGGTCGGGGTCGGCCATGGCTGCCTGGATCTCCTCCGGGCGGCCGTTCTCGATGAAGTGGTCGACCTTGACCTCGATGAAGAGGGCTTCGGCGCGGACGGCGACGGGCCCCTCGGGGCCGCCGATCCGGCCGGTGGCCCTGGAGTAGATCTTGCGGCCGCTGACCGCGGTGACCTCGGCCTCCAGGTGGAGGACCGTGTCGACGGGGACAGGGCGGACGAAGTCGGTCTCCAGCCGCCCGGTCACGGCGATGACCCGCAGCAGCCAGTTCAGCGAGCCGAGCGTCTCGTCGAGCGCCGTGGCCAGTACGCCGCCGTGGGCGAGGCCCGGCGCGCCCTGGTGGGCCGGGGCGACGGTGAACTCGGCGGTGAGACTCACGCCTTCGCCGGCCCGCGCCTCCAGGTGCAGCCCGTGGGCCTGTCCTCCGCCGCAGCCGAAGCAGTACTCGTAGTGCGCGCCGAGGAGCTCGCCCGGGGCGGGGGCGTCGGGGTGCCGTACCGGCGATATGGCGTCGGCGGGAGGGGTCAGTGCAGTACTCACAGGCGCAGACCTTACCCGCGCGGGTAGCCGCAGGTCGCGCCGTGCCAAGCTTGGATTCATGCAGCCTCCCGCCACGCCCTCCGGCCCGCCGGCCGGCCCCTCCTCCGCGCCGCGCCACGACGAACGTCTCACCGCCCCCCGCTCGTGGTGGGTGATCACCGCCCTGGTCGCGCTCTCCGGCGGTCTCGTGCTGCTTCCGCTGGGTCCGCTGCCGATGCTGGCCGGGCTGATCGGCGCGGGCGCGCTGGCGGCGGCCGCGGTCAGTTCGTACGGCTCCGCCCGGATCCGGGTCGTGGCGGGCTCGCTCGTGGCGGGCGATGCGCGGATCCCGGTGTCGGCGCTCGGCGAGGCCGAGGTGCTCGACGCCGAGGAGGCGCGGGCCTGGCGCTCGTACAAGGCGGATCCGCGCGCGTACATGCTGCTGCGCAGTTACATCCCGACGGCGGTGCGGGTGCTGGTCACGGATCCGGAGGATCCGACGCCGTACGTGTACGTCTCGACCCGGGATCCGCGGGCTCTGGTGGCCGCGCTCGACGCCGTACGGGCGGAAGCGGGCTGACACACCGCATGGGCGGACAGGGCGTGCGGACGGACTGACACGCCGTACGGACAGAAGGCTGCGTACGGACGTACCGAACGCCGTACGGTCGGACCGGCACCGCGAGCGCGGGGGTGCGGGGCCCGTGAGCGCGGGGCGGCGCGACAGGCGGTGGGCCCGGGGCGGGGGGTCAGCCCTCCAGCTGCTTGCGCAGCTCCGGCGGAAGCTCCTCGGGCAGCTCCCGCTTCTCCAGCCGGGGCAGCTCGGTCAGCGCGTCCCAGGGGACCTGGCGGGCACGCAGGTCCTTCCGGATGCGCTCGGCGAGCCTCCTGGTGTCCCGCCGGTTCATCACGGCTCCGACGGCGGCGCCGACCATGAACGGCATCAGGTTCGGCAGGTTGCGGACCATGCGCTTCATGATCTGCTGGCGCAGCTCGCGCTTCATCTGCCCGCCGAGGGCGGCGTTGATCGTCATCGGCTTGGCCACGTCGATGCCGCGCTCCTCCGACCAGGAGTGCAGATACGCGGCGGCGCGTTCCTTGAGATTGCCGGGCGGCCGCTGTCCGTAGACCTCGTGCAGCTCGGCGATGAGCTTCAGCTCGATCGCGGCGACGCCGACGATCTCCGTGGCCAGCTCGGCGGGGAGCGCGGGCGGGACGGGCATCATGGCCGCCGCACCGATACCGGCACCGACGGCGGACGTGCCGTTGGCCGCGCCCGTGATCAGCTTGTCGGCGAGCTGCTCGGGGCCGAGGCCCGGGAACTGCTCGCGCAGGGTCGTGAGATCGCGCACCGGGATGCGCGGCGTGATCTCGATGAGGCGGTCGGCCACGAAGCCGAGCGCCGCCTTGGCGGCCTGACCGCTCCTGCGCACGCCGGCCCGGACCGCCTCCAGGCGCCCGGCCTTGGCCGGGGGCCCTTCCTGTCCGGCTGCCTCGAGCGAGGCCGGGAGGCCTCGCTCGTCGTCACGTGCGTCGCCGGGAAGGGGCAGGTGGCCGGTGTGCCCTTGCCCGGGTTCGTCGGGCGCCCGGGCAGCGTCCAGCGGGCCGGGAGCGCCCTGGAGCGCTTCCGGCTCCGGGGAACCCTTCCGCCACCGGCGCAGCTTCCCGGGTTTCCTGGGCGGTGTCCCGCCTGCCACGACCGACGGACCTCAGTCGCAGTCGCGGCAGATCGGCTGGCCGTTCTTCTCACGGGCCAGCTGGCTCCGGTGGTGCACGAGGAAGCAGCTCATGCAGGTGAACTCGTCCGCCTGCTTGGGCAGCACCCGGACGGCCAGCTCCTCGTTCGAGAGGTCCGCTCCGGGCAGCTCCAGGCCTTCGGCGGCCTCGAACTCGTCGACGTCGACGGTCGACGTCGTCTTGTCGTTCCGACGAGCCTTGAGCTCTTCGATGCTGTCCTCGTTGAGGTCGTCATCGGTCTTGCGTGGGGTGTCGTAATCCGTTGCCATGTGTGCCTCTCCCCCTCTGGGTGTCTGCGGTGTCTCCAGCGCACGTAACGCGTGAGAGGCCGGACTTGTGCCCGACCCGAGGCGGAGATTTTGCCTCACATCAAGGTCTGTTACTCAATCGACACCCAACCGGACCCCTCAAGAGTGATCGGGTTGGACGGCGATCGGGACCGTACACGGTCCGAATACTGCACTTCACGGGCGCCACCCCGTGTACTTCCCGTGATCCGGACCCCTGAAAACCCGGACTTTTACCGGCTTTCCGACGGGCCTTGATCACGGAGAGTAGATGGCCGAAAATTCGCCTCTGTGATCGATCACACACGGACTTTGCGGGTGCGAGTCCCGAAAATTCCGCGTAAAGCGAACGCAGAAAATTTTCGACCTGCGCCGCCCGTCACCGGCCGACGAGCGGCCGGCAGCGGTGGGGGCGGCATCGGGACCGGCACGTCAGACCGGCAGGGTCACACGCATCACGAGCCCGCCGCCCTCGCGCGGCTCCGCGATGATACGGCCCCCGTGGGCGCGCGCAACTGAGCGCGCGATCGACAGGCCGAGACCCACGCCCTTGTCGCTGCCGGTCCGCTCCTGGCGCAGCCGCCGGAACGGCTCGAACAGGTTGTCGATCTCGTACGCCGGGACGACCGGGCCCGTGTTCGACACCACCAGCACCGCATGGCCGTGCGCGGCCTCCGTGGTGACCTCCACCCAGCCTGCGTCCGGCACGTTGTACCGCACGGCGTTCTGCACGAGGTTCAGGGCGATCCGCTCCAGCAGGACGCCGTTGCCCTGGACGATGACGGGTGCGCGGCGGCCGCGGAACTCCACGCCCTTGGCCTCGGCCTCGCCGCGTGCCTGGTCGACGGCCCTGGTGGCGACCTCGGCGAGGTCGACGGGCTTGCGCTCGACGATCTGGTTCTCGCTGCGGGCGAGCAGCAGCAGGCCCTCCACGAGCTGCTCGCTGCGCTCGTTGGTGGCGAGCAGGGTCTTGCCGAGCTGCCGCAGCTCGTCGGGCGCGCCGGGGTCGGAGAGGTGGACCTCCAGCAGCGTGCGGTTGATCGCCAGGGGCGTCCGCAGCTCGTGCGAGGCGTTGGCGACGAACCGCTGCTGCGCCGTGAAGGCCCGCTCGAGCCGCTCCAGCATCTCGTCGAAGGTGTCGGCGAGCTCCTTCAGCTCGTCGTCGGGGCCGTCCAGCTCGATCCGCCGGGTGAGGTCGGAGCCGACCACGCGGCGCGCGGTGCGGGTGATCTTGCCGAGCGGGGAGAGGACGCGGCCGGCCATCGCGTAGCCGAAGGCAAAGGCGATGACGCTGAGGCCGACGAGGGCGAAGAGGGAGCGGGTGAGGAGGTCGTCGAGGGCATGCTGGCGCTGCTCGGCGAAGCAGACCTTGAGGGCGTTGTTGGCCTGGTCAGCGGTCAGGCCGGGCTTCAACGCCGGGCAGGCGTTGCCGGTCAGCTCGACCGTGCTCTCGGGCAGCAGCTTGAACGGCATCTCGTTGCCCGAGTGGAGCGCCTGCGCGGCCAGCAGATAGATGATCGAGAGCAGCAGGATGCCGGCGATCAGGAACATCCCGCCGTACAGCAGCGTGAGCCTTATCCGGATGGTCGGCCGCAGCCAGGGGAACACGGGCTCCGGCTGGCGCGGGTCCCAGGTGGGTTTCGGGGGCGCCTCGGGGGGCGCGGGTGTTGCCGCCACGGGATCAGATCCGGTAACCGGAGCCGGGGACCGTGACGATCACGGGCGGCTCGCCGAGCTTGCGGCGCAGGGTCATGACGGTGACCCGCACGACATTGGTGAACGGGTCGGTGTTCTCGTCCCAGGCCTTCTCGAGCAGCTGCTCGGCCGAGACGACCGCGCCCTCGCTGCGCATGAGCACCTCCAGCACGGCGAACTCCTTCGGGGCGAGCTGGATCTCCTTGCCCTCGCGGAAGATTTCGCGGCGGTTCGGGTCGAGCTTGATGCCGGCGCGCTCCAGGACGGGCGGCAGCGGGACGGTCGTACGCCGGCCGAGAGCGCGGACGCGGGCGATGAGCTCGGTGAACGCGAACGGCTTCGGCAGGTAGTCGTCGGCGCCGAGCTCCAGGCCCTCGACGCGGTCGCTGACGTCGCCGGACGCGGTGAGCATGAGGACGCGGGTGGGCATGCCCAGCTCGACGATCTTGCGACAGACGTCGTCGCCGTGGACGAGTGGCAGGTCACGGTCGAGGACGACCACGTCGTAGTCGTTCACCCCGATGCGCTCCAGGGCGGCGGCGCCGTCGTACACGACGTCGACGGCCATGGCCTCCCGGCGCAGTCCGGTGGCCACCGCATCGGCGAGCAGCTGCTCGTCCTCGACGACGAGTACGCGCACGTGGCTGGTCCTTCCTCTGGGCCCGCCCGGACCGTGATCAGGGCAGGTGTGTAGTGATGTCCGGCACTGAGTGTGTGCCTCCATCCTGCCCCTTACGCGCGTAAACCGGCTGTAAGTCGCCGTCACCCACGGGGGGCGCGGGCTGTGGCGCGGCGCGGTCTCGGCGGGAACGCGGTGGGGGCACCGGGAATTCACCGGATTCCCGGTGGAGTTGAGGTTTCTCGGAGGGTGGGCCTGGGGAGGTGGACAGCACACCCGCGATCACGCCACGTATGTGGCTTGCCACACCCCGCTCTCTGTCCCCCAGGGAGGCGGCGTGATCAACCCGCCGTAGGCACACCCCCGTGCCACCGACCCACGACGAGGGGGCGCAACCATGGACGCATTCACCGCAGGACTCCTGCAGCGCATCAAGGCCACGGAGACCGACCTCACACGGGCTCGCGAAACGGGCGACGACTTCCTGGTGGATGTCGAGCAGGCCGAGCTGGACGACCTGCACCGCCTTGCCGCCGAGCACGGCGTAGAAGTCGGCGCCGCGAGCGCCTGACGACCCCGGGAAGGGCCCGGCACCGCGTATGGGTGCCGGGCCCTTGCTGTGCCCGGGTGGGCGCTTCCTGTCCAGGAGGTGGGTCCCCGGGCTCCGCCCCGCCCCCGGTCCTCGAACGCCGGACGGGCGCGGAGCTTGCCCGGTGCCGGCAGGTTGGCCGGTGTGTCCGTCCTCGATCGCCGGACGGGCTTCGACCGCGCTGGGGTCAGTCGTGCCAGGCGCCCAGGGCGTCGAGCAGGGGCTGCAGCAGTTCGAAGACGCCCGGTGACGCGGCGACCGCCAGGTCACCGGACGGCGGCTCGCCCGGGCGGGAGCCGGTGAGGGCGCCCGCCTCGCGGGCGATCAGGTCACCGGCCGCGAGGTCCCAGGGGTTGAGACCACGCTCGTAGTAGCCGTCCAGGCGGCCCGCGGCGACGTCGCACAGGTCGACGGCCGCCGAGCCGCTGCGGCGAATGTCGCGCAGGCGCGGGATCAGCTGCTGGGCGACGTCCGCCTGGTGGCTGCGGACCGACTGAACATAGTTGAAGCCGGTCGACACCAGCGCCTGGTCCAGCGGCGGCGCGGGCCTGCAGCGCAGCTTCCGCTCGCCGCAGAAGGCGCCGCCGCCGAGCACCGCGCGGTACGTCTCGCCCCGCATCGGCACCTCGACGACACCGACGACCGTCTCGCCGTCCCGCTCCGCCGCGATGGACACCGCCCAGGTCGGCAGCCCGTACAGATAGTTGACGGTGCCGTCCAGCGGATCGATGACCCAGCGGATCCCGCTGGTGCCCTCCGTGGACGCCCCCTCCTCGCCGAGGAAGCCGTCGTCCGGGCGGTGCCCGGCCAGGAAGCCGGTGATCAGCTTCTCGGCCGCGATGTCCATCTCGGTGACCACGTCGATGGGGCTCGACTTGGTCGCCGCCACGGAAAGATCGTCGGGCCGCCCGTCGCGCAGCAGCTCGCCGGCCCTGCGCCCGGCCTCCAGGGCCAGGGCGAGGAGTTCGTCCAGCAGGGGGTCGGTCACGGTGCTCCTCACGCGTACGGACTGTCGGCGCCCGCAGCTGCGGGACGCTCGCTTCGGGCCGGGCAGCAGCCGATCGGGCACACGTCGTGCGAGGGGCCGAGCGCCCCGAGCGCGCACCGCTCCACGACGGCCCCGCGCGCGGTCGCCGCGCGCTCCAGCACCAGCTCCCGGATCGCGGCCGCGAACCGCGGGTCCGCGCCGACCGTCGCCGAGCGCCGCACCGGCAGCCCCAGCTCGGCGGCCTTGGCCGTGGCCTCCGTGTCCAGGTCGTACAGGACCTCCATGTGGTCCGAGACGAACCCGATCGGCACCATCACGACCGCCGGCGCCCCGGCCCCGTGCAGCTCCTCCAGGTGGTCGCAGATGTCCGGCTCGAGCCACGGGATGTGCGGCGCCCCGCTGCGCGACTGGTACACGAGCTGCCAGGGGTGCTCGGTGCCCGTCTCGTCCCGTACGGCCTCGGCGATCACGCGGGCCACGTCGAGGTGCTGCCTCACGTACGCCCCGCCCTCGCCGTGCTCCCACGCCGGACCGGAGGCGTCCGCGGCGGACTCGGGGATGGAGTGCGTGGTGAAGGCGAGGTGCGCCCCGGCCCGTACGTCCTCGGGCAGGTCGGCGAGCGAGGCGAGCACGCCGTCCACCATGGGGCCGATGAACCCCGGGTGGTTGAAGTAGTGCCTCAGCTTGTCCACGTGCGGCAGCGGCAGCCCTTCCGCATCCAGCGCCGCGAGCGCGTCCGCCAGGTTCTCCCGGTACTGCCGGCAACCCGAGTACGAGGCGTAGGCACTGGTCGCGAGCACCGCGACGCGCCTGCGCCCGTCCAGGACCATCTCCCGCAGCGTGTCGGTCAGATACGGCGCCCAGTTCCGGTTGCCCCAGTAGACCGGCAGGTGGAGGCCCGCGTCCGTGAAGTCCTTGCGGAGCGCGTCGAGCAGCGCACGGTTCTGGCCGTTGATCGGGCTGACCCCGCCGAACAGGAAGTAGTGCTGACCGACTTCTTTGAGGCGTTCCTTCGGGATTCCGCGGCCCCGCGTCACGTTCTCCAGGAACGGGACCACGTCGTCCGGGCCCTCCGGACCACCGAAGGAGAGCAGCAGCAGGGCGTCGTAGGGCGCTGGGTCGCGGGGAGCGGGATCGAGCTGTTCGGCCATGGTCCCGATCCTCCCACCCGGCTCCGACAGGCAGGAAACCGCACTGCAGTAAGGGTTACCTAACCCGTAAGCTGTACGGGCCACTCACATTCCTTACGGAGCACCCCTTGCCCAGTCCCTACCGCACGATATTCGCCGCCCCCGGCACCGTGGCGTTCTCCGCCGCAGGCTTCCTCGGCCGGCTGCCCCTGTCCATGATGGGCATCGGCATCGTGACCATGGTTTCCCAGCTGACGGGGCGTTATGGACTGGCCGGAGCGCTCTCCGCGACCCTCGCGCTCTCGGCGGCGGTGCTCGGCCCCCAGGTCTCCCGGCTGATCGACCGGCACGGCCAGCGCAGGGTGCTGCGCCCGGCCCTGCTGGTCACGGTCGCCGCGGTGACGGGACTGCTCGTCTGCGCCCAGCAGGGCGCCCCCGACTGGACCCTCTTCGCCTTCACCGCCGGCGCGGGCTGTATCCCGGCCGTCGGCGCGATGACCCGGGCCCGCTGGGCCGAGATCCACCGGGGCTCCCCGCGCGAGCTGCACACCGCGTACTCCTTCGAGTCGATCGTCGACGAGGTGTGCTTCATCGTCGGCCCGATCGTCTCCATCGGCCTGTCCACGATCTGGTTCCCCGAGTCGGGCCCGCTGCTCGCCACCGTGTTCCTCGTCATCGGCGTGCTGTGGCTGACGGCCCAGCGCGCCACCGAGCCCGTGCCGCATCCGCGCGAGGAGCACTCCGGCGGCTCCGCGCTGCGCTCCCCCGGGCTGCAGGTGCTCGTCGCCACCTTCGTCATGACGGGCGCGATCTTCGGATCGGTGGACGTGGTGACGGTGGCCTTCGCCGAGCAGGAGGGGCACAAGGCGGCGGCGAGCCTGGTCCTCGCGGTGTACGCGCTCGGCTCCTGCCTGGCCGGCGCGGTCTTCGGGCTGCTCCATCTCAAGGGCGAACCGTCCCGCAGGTGGGTACTGGGTGTCCTCGCGATGGCCGTGAGTATGATCCCCCTCCAACTGGCCGGGAACCTGCCGTTCCTGGCCGTGGCGCTCTTCGTCGCCGGCCTGGCCATCGCACCGACGATGGTGACCACGATGGCCCTCGTCGAAGCGCACGTACCGCGCACCAAGCTGACCGAGGGCATGACCTGGACGGGCACCGGGCTCGCGGTCGGCGTGGCGCTCGGCTCGTCGGCCGCCGGCTGGGTGGTGGACGAGCGAGGCGCCGGTGCGGCGTACGCGGTGCCCGCGGTGGCGGGAGCGCTCGCGGCCGTGGTGGCGTTCCTGGGGTACCGCCGGCTGCGCAGGCCGGTGCCGACGCGGGAGGGGCAGGATGACCAGCACATCCAGGACGGGGAGCGCGTGGCGTAACTGGGCAGGGACGGTGACTTCCCGCCCGGTGCGGGAGGTCTCCCCCGCCACGGCCGACGAACTGGCCGAGGCCGTGCGCCGGGCGGCCGAGGACGGCCTGCGGGTCAAGACGGTCGGTACGGGCCACTCGTTCACCTCGATCGCCGCGACCGACGGCGTGCTGATACGGCCCGACCTGCTCACCGGCATCCGTGAGATCGACCGCACGGCGATGACGGTGACCGTCGAGGCGGGTACGCCCCTGAAGCGGCTGAACGCCGCACTCGCCCGTGAGGACCTGTCGCTCACGAACATGGGCGACATCATGGAACAGACGGTCGCCGGCGCGACCAGCACCGGGACGCACGGCACCGGCCGTGAATCGGCTTCGATCGCCGCGCAGATCAGGGGCCTCGAGCTGATCACGGCGGACGGCTCGGTGCTGCACTGCTCCGAGAAGGAGAATCCGGAGGTCTTCGCCGCTGCCCGGATCGGCCTCGGCGCGCTCGGTGTCGTCAGCGCGATCACGTTCGCCGTGGAGCCGCTGTTCCTGCTGACGGCCCGCGAGGAGCCGATGTCCTTCGACCGGGTCACGGCCGAGTTCGACGAGCTGCACGCGGAGAACGAGCACTTCGAGTTCTACTGGTTCCCCCACACGGGCAACTGCAACACCAAGCGCAACAACCGCAGCGCCGGCCCCGCCGCCCCTCCCGGCCCCGTCAGCGCATGGATCGAGGACGAGCTCCTCTCCAACGGGCTGTTCCAGGTGGTCAATTCGCTCGGCCGGGCGGTGCCCGCGACCATCCCGTCCATCGCGAGCCTCGCCAGCCGGGCCCTGTCCGCTCGTACGTACACGGACATCCCCTACAAGGTCTTCACAAGTCCCCGCCGGGTGCGCTTCGTCGAGATGGAATACGCACTTCCGAGGGAGGCCGCGGTCGAGGCCCTGCGCGAGGTGAAGTCCATGGTCGACCGCTCACCGCTGCGCATCAGCTTTCCGGTCGAGGTGCGGACCGCCCCGGCGGACGACATCACGCTGTCGACGGCCTCGGGCCGCGAGACCGCGTACATCGCAGTGCACATGTACAAGGGCACGCCGTACCGCTCGTACTTCACCGCGGTCGAGCAGATCATGGTCGCGCGCGGCGGCAGGCCGCACTGGGGCAAGATCCACACGCGCGACGCGGAGTACTTCGAGGGCGTGTATCCGCGCTTCGGCGAATTCATGGCACTGCGGGACCGGCTGGATCCCGGGCGGCTGTTCGCGAACGACTACCTGCGACGGGTCCTGGGCGCCTAGGCCTGATCCGGAAGGCCGACCCCAGTGCTCCAAGGGGCGTCCGCGACGCCCGCATCCGCGGAGGCGGACGGGGTCGGCGCGGAGTCGTCGCCGCTTCCGCCACCGCCACCGCCACCGCCACCGCCACGTACGACCGATCCGACCGTCGTGCCGGTGCCGCCGCTCAGATCCTTGCCCGAGGCGAGTTCGTACGCCGTGATGCCGAGCATCGCCACCGCGTAGACGACAACCGCGGCCAGTGCGGGCCGTTTCCGGCCACGGACCCGCCTGCCGTAGGTCGTCGCCTCACCGAACTCCCCTACGAGAGGCGCCTCGTGAGGTGCGCGCACCGGCGGACGGGACTTCGCGGCGTCGCGGAGCTGTTCACCGGTCCGCCGGAACAGATGCTGGAAGACCGAACCGCCGCACGTCGCCACGACACCGACCACGCCGGCGCCGACGATGGTTCCGCAGACACCGAGCTGAGAGGCGAGCACCGCGGCCGCGATCGCCGCGAGCGCGCTCCCGGCGACCTGGGGGACGCTCAGATCGAGCCGCCGCTCCTTCTGTTCCTTCGTCCCCGCTCGTCAACGTGCCGCTTCTGGTCCGCCTTCAGCATCCGCCTACCCATCTGTCCCGCCATGCACCAGGAAGGGACATATGAGCGAATCGAATAGTTCCAATTCAGGCGATTCTGTGAAGCTCGCCACCGTCGGAACCGGGCCCGCAGGCCCAACTCCCACCCCCTGCGACAAGTTCGGCGGCGCGCCGGTCCACCCCCGTGGCCCGAATGGAGTACTGTGGCGAGCCCTGGGACCGGTCTCCCTCACGGGTGTCCGGACTTACGGGAGGGGGCCGAAAGCGGCACTCGAACCGGCGGCGCCGCGGTACCGCACGGACACCGGCTGCACAGAGTGACCAACCGTCACTATGCGTGGCGAATAGGTAACCGTGCCATAACGGCGATCAAGGGCGCATGCCCGACACGCCGGAGGAACTCGGCAAGGTTGTGGCAGGCTGCACCCGGGCAGGCCACACTCGACTAGCGGAAGCAGCGACGTACGTGACGTCGGCAGGCACCACCCGGGAGGTCCCCATGCCCGAACTGCGTGTCGTGGCCGTCTCCAACGACGGCACACGACTGGTGCTGAAGGCTGCGGACAGCACGGAGTACACGCTTCCGATTGACGAGCGGCTGCGCGCTGCCGTGCGCAACGACCGCGCCCGCCTCGGCCAGATCGAGATCGAGGTGGAGAGCCACCTCCGCCCCCGCGACATCCAGGCGCGTATACGTGCAGGCGCCTCCGCCGAGGAGGTCGCCCAGCTCGCCGGCATTCCGGTCGACCGGGTGCGGCGTTTCGAGGGCCCCGTACTCGCGGAGCGCGCGTTCATGGCGGAGCGGGCGCGCAAGACTCCCGTGCGGCGTCCCGGGGAGAACGCGGGACCGCAGCTCGGCGAGGCGGTCCAGGAGCGGCTGCTGCTGCGCGGCGCCGAGAAGGACTCCGTCCAGTGGGACTCCTGGCGCCGCGACGACGGCACCTGGGAGGTGCTGCTGGTCTACCGGGTGGCGGGCGAGCCGCACTCGGCGAGCTGGACGTACGACCCGCCGCGGCGGCTCGTCCAGGCCGTCGACGACGAGGCGCGGGCGCTGATCGGTGAGACCGACGACGCCATCGCGATCGCGCAGGAGCCGAGCTTCCCGTTCGTGCCGCGCATTGCCCGGCTGCCGCGGGACCGGCCGCTCGACCGAGGACTCGACCGGGCGCTCGACCGTGCCCTGGAGCGGCCCGCGCCGGTCGTCCCGGCTGCCGAGCCGGACGAGAGCGAGCGCGACTCCCTGACCAGCCTTCTGGAAGCGGTGCCGAGCTTCCGGGGCGACATGGTGGTCCCGGACCGCCCCGCCCCGGTCGACCCGCCCGCGGCCGACCCCGCCGCGCAGGAGCCCGACTCCGAGGAGCCGCCGGCCCCTGCGGCCTCGGCCGGCGCGGGTTCGGCGTACGCGGACGTGCTCATGCCCCGTTCCGTCAGCGGCCACCGCGACCGGCTCACCGGCACGACCGACCGTCAGGCCGAGGCGGACGGCGTCCGGCCGGGCCGCCGGGCGGCTGTGCCGAGCTGGGACGAGATCGTGTTCGGCACGCGCCGCAAGAAGCAGGAGTAGCGGGGGCACGGCTCCGGCGGTGGGGGTGCGGTGCCGGGCATACCTCAAGCCCGTCCGGCGCTCGAGGACCGGCACACCGGCCAACCGCGCGGTGCCGGTACGGGCACACCGGCCGCCGACCCAGGGCCGGTACGGGCACACCGGCCGCCGACCCGGGACCGGGTCACGCCGACGCGCAACGGCGTCCGACCCGGCACCGGGCGACCCCGCGGCTAGGACGCGTCCGGGTCGGGGCCCGTGGCCACAGGGCGGGTGGGGTCGGAGGACCACTCCGACCAGGAGCCCGCGTACAGCGCGGCCCGGACGCCCGCGATCTCCAGCGCCAGGACCTCGTGCGCGCCGGAGACGCCCGAGCCGCAGTAGACGCCCACCTCGGCTGCGTCCGACGCGCCCAGGCGCTTGAAGTGGGCGGCCAGCTCACCCGCGGGGAGGAAGGTGGTGGCTCCCGGGGTGACGTTCTCCGTCGTCGGTGCCGAGACCGCGCCCGGGATGTGGCCGCCGACGCGGTCGATGGGCTCGACGTCACCGCGGTAGCGCTCGGCGGCCCGGGCGTCCAGCAGCAGCCCGGTACGCGCCAGGGCCGCCGCGCCGTCCGCGTCGAGCAGGGGCAGGGCGCCCGGTACCGGAGTGAAGTCGCCCGGCTCCGGAGCGGGGATGTCCGTGGTCAGCGGGCCGTCCCACGCCGCGAGGCCCCCGTCCAGGACCCGTACGTCCTCGTGGCCGGTCCATCGAAGCAGCCACCAGGCCCGCGCCGCCGCCCAGCCCTGGCCGCCGTCGTACGCCACGACCGGGGTGGAGCCCGACACTCCCGCGCGGCGCATCACCGCGCCGAAAGCCGCCACCTCGGGCAGCGGATGCCGGCCACCCGCTCCGGGGGGCCCTGCCAGCTCGCTGTCGAGGTCGACGTACACGGCACCGGGCAGATGCCCGGCCTCGTACGCGGGTCGTCCCGGCGGGCCGCCCAGCTGCCAGCGGACGTCGAGGAGCACCGGCGGCCGCGGACCGGCCGACTCGCTCGCGAGTTCTGTTGCGGAGATGATGGGGGTCATAGGAGCCATCCTCGCGCAGGGCACGGCGGGCCCGTAACGGCGGCGGAACGGATGGGCGAAGCCAAAACGGGCATCCTCCCCTGTGGGATCCCCGGTGATGCGGCGCGGCCGGGGCGCGCGGCACGCCGGTGGTGCGAGCATCTGCACGGGGCACAGGGCCTCCGCCGCACGACGGCCCGCATCCGGTCCCCCGCCGCACGGCCACGACGATGGTCCGAGGAGAGAGTGACGATGACCGAGGCGACTCGGCGCAGACCCGGCACGCCCTGCTGGGTCAGCCTGATGGTGCACGGACTTGCCGCGACACAGGACTTCTACCGGGCACTGTTCGGCTGGGACTTCGTCCCGGGCCCGCAGCAGCTCGGTCCCTATGTCCGGGCGCTGATCGACGGCAAGGAGGTCGCGGGCATCGGCCAGCTCCCGCCCGATCGTCATCTGCCGATCGCGTGGACCACGTACCTGGCCACCGACGACGCCGACGAGACCGCCGAGCAGATCAGAATGTGCGGCGGGACGGTCGGCGTCGGGCCGCTCGACGCGGCGGACGCGGGCCGGCTGGCGATCGCCTCTGACCCGGAGGGCGCGGTCTTCGGGATCTGGCAGGCCGCTGCGCACGCGGGCATCGCCCTGTTCGGCACGCACGGCACACCGGTCTGGAACGAGCTGGTGACGCGGGAGACGTCGGCGGTCAGCAAGTTCTACCGGTCCGTCTTCGGGTACGAGGTGGAGCCGGTCGTCTCCGCCGACTTCGACTATCTGACCCTGCACCTGGAGGGCCGCCCGGTGGCCTCCCTGCACGGCGTCGGCACGGCCCTGCCCCGCGACAGGGGCTCGCACTGGATGACGTACTTCGAGGTCGAGGACGCCGACGAGACCGCGGCGCTGGTGGTGGACCTCGGCGGGCACGTCCTGCACGAGCCGCGGGAGGGAACATGCGGACGGATCGCGACGGTGGCGGATCCGGAGGGCGCGGTCTTCACGATCGTGCGGAGCACGACGCGTCTGTAGCCCGGGCCGGGGGGTGAGGGCCCGCGGCCGCCGGGCGTCTGCCCGAGGGCGAGGACGGCGTCCCGGAGGACCCGGGCCGTCCCCGCACGGCACGGCAGCCGGACGAGGAACCGCGCGTCAGGACGTTCTGACCGGCAGAACGTCCGGCGACAGCGCACCGGCGCGGGCTGTGGCGCTGGTC
Organism: Streptomyces sp. NPDC059909; assembly: GCF_042730885.1. Taxonomy (NCBI): domain Bacteria; kingdom Bacillati; phylum Actinomycetota; class Actinomycetes; order Kitasatosporales; family Streptomycetaceae; genus Streptomyces; species Streptomyces sp. NPDC059909. The sequence goes on along the minus strand of NZ_JBHWKX010000019.1, from coordinate 90,301 downwards.
ATGCGACGCCGGTGGTGGCGGCGGCACAGTACCTCGTAACTGATCTCCTCCGCGCGCCGGTTCACGTCACCGACGACGACCTGCTCACCCTCCACGACCATCTCCCCGCCCAGCGTGCGGGCGTTGTGGGTGGCGCGGGCACCGCACCAGCACATGGCCTCGACCTGGAGCGTCTCGATGCGGTCCGCCAGCTCGATGAGCCGTTGGGAGCCGGGGAAGAGCTTCGTGCGGAAGTCGGTGGTGATACCGAAGGCGAAGACGTCCAGGTCCAGGTCGTCCACGATCCGGGCGAGCTGGTCGATCTGCTCGGGCGCGAGGAACTGCGCCTCGTCCACGATCAGGTAGTCCGCCTTGCCCCCGCGGGTCATGTGATCGACGAGGTACGCATACACGTCCATGCCCTCCACGATCTCGACGGCCTCGGTGACGAGCCCCAGCCGGGACGACAGCTTGCCCTCACCCGCCCGGTCGTCGCGGGTGAAGATCACACCTTGCAGGCCGCGAGCCGAACGGTTGTGCTCGATCTGGAGCGCCAAGGTGCTCTTTCCGCAGTCCATCGTTCCGGAGAAGAACACGAGTTCGGACATGGGAGCGTGACGGCCTTTCAGTTGTCTCGAAGGGAGGGCGGAGGGGTCGGTGCCTACGAACGGACTTCGATGAGCGGGACGAACTGCTCGACCGGGGTCATGGAGCCGTGCATGCCGACCATCGCGGACTCGTGCGGCTCGTTGACGGAAGCGGTGATCACGACGTCGTCGCTCGCCGCCGCGACGACGTCCCCGATGCGTCCGTGGACGCGTTCGTCGACCTGCGGGCCGAACCAGCCCGCGGCGATCGCCTCGTCCCTGCTCGCCACCCAGAACCGGTCGCCGAGCACCTCACGCCAGACGGCGAGCACATCGGACTCGGCGCCCGGGACGGCGTACACATGCCGGGCCCGGCCCTCGCCGCCGAGCAGGGCGACACCGGCGCGCAGCTCCCAGTCCTCGTCGAAGTCGATCCTCGACTCCTCGTCGAAGGGGATGTCGATCATGCCGTGGTCCGCGGTGACGTACAGCGCGGTGCGGGGCGGAAGCTGTTCGGCGAGGCGCTGGGCGAGGTGGTCGGCGTACATCAGCTGGCCGCGCCAGGCGTCGGAGTCGACGCCGAAGCGGTGGCCCTTGCCGTCGACCTCGCTGTAATACGTGTAGACGAGGGACCGGTCGGCGGCGGCGAGCTGCTCGGCGGCGAAGTCCATCCGCTCCTCGCCGCTGAGCCGGCCGTGAAACGTTCCGCCACTCAGTGCGATCTTGGTGAGCGGGGTGTCCCGGAAGGTCGGGGACGAGACCTGTGCGGTGTGCACCCCGGCCTCGTCGGCCAGCTGGAAGACCGTCGGGTACGGCTGCCAGACGCGCGGCGAGGTCCATGGCTTCCAGCGCAGCTGGTTCATCAGCTCGCCGGTCTCCGGGTTCCGGGCGGTGTAGCCGGGCAGGCCGTGCGCGCCGGGCGGCAGGCCGGTGCCGAAGGAGGCGAGCGAGGTGGCCGTCGTGGCGGGGAAGCCGGCGGTGATCGGTGCGCCCGTGCCGCCGCACGAGGAGCCGAGCAGCGAGGTCAGGAACGGGGCGTCCTCGGGGTGGGCCTTGAGCTGCTCCCAGCCGAGGCCGTCGATGAGGAAGACGCAGTTCCGGTCGGCGGGCTCGAGCTGCGTGATCGCGGAGTGCAGTCCGGGCACGCCCTGGCCCGCGGCGATCGTCGGCAGCAGATCGGCGAGCGAGGCGGAGCCGTACGCGGGGACGGGCGCGGTGCCGACTGCGAGCGGGACGGGTTCCTCGGGCCAGACGGAGGCGAGCTGGGGCTGGGCCATCAGCGGGCGGTCGCCGTGGGAGGCGTCGCGGCCGTGGCCTCGGACAGCGACTGCGCGAAGACGAGCGTCTGCCGGACCGCCTCCGGGCCGTCGCCGGCCTCGCTGACGCGCAGGCTGAGGTCGTCCGCGGTGGAGTTCCCCGTGTAGCCGTGGTCCGCGTCGCAGTTGGGGTCGCCGCAGGCGGCGGGCTCCAGGTCGATCCGCGAGACGGCGCCCCAGCCGATGGTGAGGACGACTTCACGGGGGAGGGTGCCCGGGGTGTACGACTCGGGATTGGCGACGACGCGGCTGAGCACGACGGACGAGATCCGGCCGAGCTTGACCGACTCGGTCGAGGTCGTGGCGTACGGCGTCGGCGAGCTGCTGTCGGCGGCCTGCTCGTCGGTGTGGCTGACGATGAAGCGCGTGCCGGTCAGGACGAGGACGGTGACATGGCGGCGGACCTCGTTCGCGTCGAACGTGGTCTCCTGATGGACCAGGTACGACGCGATCTGCTCACCACCGACAGCGGCCTCCACCGCTTCGGCCACGAGAGCCGGGTAGTAGCCGCTGCGCTCGATCGCCGCTCGCAGCCCCTGGGTCGTCGTACCGGTCTTCGCCATGCGGTCCATCCTACGGGGCCGCGGGACCCGGGAGTGCGCTCAGTAACTGGGGAGCGTGCGCGGTCCCAGGTCGGTCCGGGGCGGGGGCGGGGCGAGCCTGACCGTGGCGCCGAGCACGGAGAGCCCCTGCTGGGCGACGACGACCGGTTCGAGGCCGATGGAGACCACCTCCGGGTGGTCGTCGACCAGCCGGGACACGCGGAGCAGCAGTTCCTCGAGGGCGGCGGTGTCGACGGGGGCGGCGCCGCGCCAGCCGAAGAGCAGCGGGGCGGTCCGGATGGACCGGATGAGCTCGGCGGCGTCGCGGTCGGTGGCGGGGACGAGGCGGTGGGCCGTGTCGCCGAGCAGCTCCGTCGCGGGGCCGGCGAGACCGAAGGACAGCACGGCGCCGACGGCGGGGTCGATGGCGGCGCGTACGACGGTGTCGACGCCGCGCGGGGCCATGGCCTGGACGACGGGCTGGAGCTCCTCCGGCTTGCCGAGGGTCTCGGTCAACTCGGCGTACGCCTGTCGCACTTGCTGTTCGTCGGCGAGATCGAGGCGTACGCCGCCGAGGTCGGCGCGGTGGCGCAGGTGCGGGGTGGTGGTCTTGAGCGCGACGGGGTACCCGAGGAACTCGGCGGCGCGGACGGCCGCGTCGGGGCCAGGGGCGGGCAGGGTGGGGCGCACGTGGATCCCGTACCGCGCGAGGAGCTCCCGCGCGTCCTGGTCGCGCAGGGTGATCCCGCGCTCCCCCGGCATGTCGCCGAGCAACCGCGCGACGAGCGCGGCGGCCCCGCCCTCGTCGATGTCCTCGTACTCCGGCACCTTGCCCGGCTCGGCGGCCTCCCGCCGCCACTGCGCGTATCGCACGACCTCCCCGAGCGCGCGCACGGCCCGCTCGGCGGCGGGGTAGGCGGGGATCCGCGTCGCGGACAGGGGACGCGCCGATGGGGCGCCCGGCCCGCCGGCCTCGGCGCCGCCGGCACCTCCGGCACCGCTGTCCACTCCATCGGCAGGGCCGACGGGGCCCGGAGACGCGGCGCTGCCCGGCAGGCCGGACGCCGCGTGACCGGCGGCGGCGGGACCGCGGCCGACCGGGCCGCTCGGCCCGGACGATGGCGAACCGTGGGCAGGATGCCGCCCACCCGACGGCGACGCAGGACCGCCCGCAGACTCACCCGGCCGTGGCCCTGCACCGGCCACCGGCGGGTGCGCGGCCGAGCCGGCGGCAGGGGGCTCTCCCCCCGTACCCTGAGTGAACCCACCCGGTGCAGCGGCCGCGGTTCCATCCCGGGATACGCCCGGCCGCGACGTGCCGCCCGGGACGCCAGCCGATGCCGGCGACGCCGCGCCGCCGGCGGAAGGCAGAGAGCCCGACCTCGGATCGTGACTCGGCCGACCCCCACCACTGACCGCCGGTCCCACCTCGGACCCACCCGACGGCGACGTGCCGGAAGCGACCGGCGACGCCGGCGACGCCGCGTCGCCGGCGACCGGGGGCCGGCGGCCTGCCCCCGGATCCGGGAGCGGGCCGGACGGGGAAGAGGTCCCGCCCGCGCCGGTATCTCCCGGGGCGCCTGCGGCAGGCGGCCCCGACGGGTCGGCCGCAAACGGCCGGTGCGGTGGGGCCGAGCTCGTCGCCGCGGCGAGGGCGTCCGCCAGGCCGCCGAGTTCGACGTGGACGACCAGCACCGGCTTGGCCGGTCCCGTGGCCGCCGCAGCACGGAGGGCCGTCGCGAGGATCTCGCCGTCGCCGGACTCGGTGACTCCGCCGTCGCCGACCCAGGGGATCGCGTTGACGACGACCGCGTCGCACGCCTCGTCCCGCAGCGCCTCCGCGAGCGCCGCCCGGAAGTCGTCCGGCGTCGCCGCCGTCGTCAGATCGCGCGGCGGGAGCGGGCGCAGCCCCTCCGTCAGGCAGGCGTCGTAGGTGAGGAGGCCGAGGGACTCGGAGTTGCCGAGGATGGCGACGCGCGGCCCCGCGGGCAGCGGCTGGCCCGCGAGCAGCAGGCCCGCGTCCACGAGCTCCGTGACCGTGTCGACGCGGATGACGCCCGCCTGCGCGAGCAGCTCGGACACGGTCGCGTACGGCACGCGCGTCGTCGGCACCGCGTGCCCGGGCGGCGCGCTCCCGCTGTGCCGTGCGCCCTTCACGACGACGACCGGCTTGACCGCCGCCGTGCGCCGCGCGAGACGCGTGAACTTCCGCGGGTTGCCGATCGATTCGAGGTACAGCAGGACGACGTCGGTGTCGGGGTCCTCGTACCAGTACTGCAGGAAGTCGTTTCCCGACACGTCCGCCCGGTTCCCCGCCGAGATGAACGACGACAGCCCGGCGCCCCGCCGGTGCAGCCCCGAGAGCAGAGCTATCCCGATCGCGCCCGACTGGGTGAACAGCCCGATCCTGCCGCGCGCCGGCGACTCGGGTGCGAGCGACGCGTTGAGCCGGACCGCTTGTGAGGTGTTGATGATCCCGAAGGCGTTCGGCCCGATGATCCGCATCCCGTACGAACGGGCCTGCCGCACCAGTTCGCGCTGCCGCTCCCGCCCCTCCGCCCCGCTCTCCGCATATCCCGCGGCCAGTACGACGAGACCCTGCACCCCGTGCTCGCCGCAGTCGGCGACGGCCTCCGGCACCCGTTCGGCCGGAACGGCGACGACGGCGAGGTCGACGGGCTCCCTCGTCTCCTTGACGATTTCCGCGACCGAGCGGTATGCGGGGACGCCGTCCAGCTCGCGCACGTCCGGCGCGAGGTTGCGGTTCACCGCGTACGTGCGCCCGGTGTATCCGGAGTCGAGCAGATTGCGCAGGACGGCGCGGCCCACGCCGCCCAGCGCCCGCCCGGCCCCGACGACCACCACCGACCTGGGCGCGAGCAGCCGCTGCACGGACCGCGCCTCGGCGCGCTGCTCACGGGCGCGCTGCACGGCGAGCGACTCGGCGGTCGGCTCCAGGTCCAGCGTGAGGTGGACGGAGCCTTCCTCGAAGCTGCGCTTCTGCGTGTACCCGGCGTCCGTGAAGACCTTGATCATCTTGCCGTTCGCGGGCAGCACCTCCGCCGCGAAGCGCCTGATGCCCCGCTCCCGCGCGACCGCCGCGATGTGCTCGAGGAGCGCGGACGCGACTCCCCTCCCCTGGTGCGCGTCCTGTACCAGGAAGGCGACCTCCGCCTCGTCGGCGGGCGCGGACGCGGGCATTCCGCGCGTGTCGATCCGGTCGTAGCGGACGGTCGCGATGAACTCGCCGCCGACCGTCGCCGCGAGACCCACGCGGTCCACGTAGTCGTGATGCGTGAAACGGCGCACGTCCTTCGCGGAGAGCCGGGGGTACGGCGCGAAGAAGCGGTAGTACTTGGACTCGTCCGAGACCTGCTCGTAGAAGCTGACGAGCCGGTCGGCGTCCTCGGTGGTGATGGGCCTGATGCGCGCGGTGCCACCGTCGCGCAGCACCACGTCGGCTTCCCAGTGGTCGGGGTACGCGTGGTCCGACGGGGTCTGCATGGGGAAAGAGTACGGCTCGGGCACCGGTCGCGAAGCCCGTGGGGCGGGTGCAGTCTTAGGGCACCCGCGAGTGCCCGGACACCGGCCGAGACGTTTCCGAGCACTGCGGGACACATGAGAGACTGGTCTAGACAACCGCTAGGACTTGAAGGGCATCACCATGGCTGAGCGCCGCGTCAATGTCGGCTGGGCCGAGGGCCTCCACGCCCGCCCCGCTTCCATCTTCGTCCGTGCCGCCACGGCCTCCGGCATCCCGGTGACGATCGCCAAGGCCGACGGCAACCCCGTCAACGCCGCCTCGATGCTCGCGGTGCTCGGCCTGGGCGCGGAGGGCGGACAGGAGATCGTGCTCGCTTCGGACGCGGACGGCGCCGACGCCGCCCTCGACCGTCTGGCGAAGCTGGTCGCCGAGGGTCTCGAGGAGCTTCCCGAGACCGTCTGACCCGGTCCGGGCCGGATCCGGGTCCCGGGCGTCGCGCCCCGCCGTACGCCGGAGTCGACCCGGGAACCGCACCCCGGCCGGCAATCACAAATGAATGGAAAACGGCGGAGCCGCAGTCACCGGGAATTACCGGTCTGCGGCTCTGCTGTTTGAAATAGCCCCTCTTTGTATACGGCGCTTTTGTTAATTGCGGGCGCTCGCCGTGTTTACGGCATGTTGCGAAGTCCTCACCGTCCCGCGCGCCGGAATGCGCAGCCGGTGCGCACCCGTCATCCGCTCGGCGTGCATCATGGTGAGCGCCCGCGCCCGCTCCGCGTCGCCGCGCGACACCGCGTCCACGATCGCGCCGTGCTCGGCCCAGGACTCCACCGGCCGGGCGGGCTGCTCGACGGCGTACATCCAGGCGATCTTGTGCCGGAGCTGGGTGAGCAGCGCGATGAGGCCGGGGCTGCCGGATGCCTGCACGAGGGTCTCGTGGAACCAGGCCCCGAGCGAGCGCAGGTCCTCGCCCTGGCCCCGGCGCGCCCGCTCCTGGCCGAGCCTGACCAGGCCGCGCAGCACTTTGAGGTGGGCCTCGGTGCGCCGTTGCGCGGCCCGCGCGGCGCCCAGCGGCTCCAGCAGCATCCGGATCTCCAGCAGATCGGCGGCCTCCTGCTCGGTGGGCTCGGCGACGCACGCTCCCGCGTGCCTGCGGGTGACGACGAAGCCCTCCGCCTCCAGGGTCCGCAGCGCTTCGCGCACCGGGACGCGTGAGACGCCGTAGCGGCGCGCCAACTGCTCCTCGGTGAGCCGGCTGCCGCGCTCGAAGACACCGGAGACGATGTCGTCGCGGATCGCCGTGCATACCGAGCGCGCAGGAATGCGCATACCGAACCTCCGCCTTTAATCCGCGCGAAACCCCGTCGAGCGACGTCTGTTCGGTGACTCTATTGCAGTGAGCCGGAAATTCCGATGGCCTACGGGAATCCATGGATATCTTTTGGCCGGAATACGCTGGCCGAAAGCCCCGGCCGGTCTTCATGACCGGGCCGGGGCCCACGCCGCGGAGGCAGGTGTCAGACGCGGACGCCGTGGCCGCGCAGATACGCGACCGGGTCGATGTCCGAGCCGTAGTCGGGGCTCGTGCGGGCCTCGAAGTGGAGGTGCGGCCCCGTCGAGTTGCCGGTGGACCCGGACAGACCGATCTTCTGGCCAGGGGTGACGGTCTGGCCGACCGAGACGCCGATGGACGACAGGTGGCCGTACTGGGTGTACGTGCCGTCCTTCATCTTGATCACGATGTTGTTGCCGTACGCGCCACCCCAGCCGGCCTCCACGACCGTGCCCATGCCGACGGCGACGACCGAAGTGCCGGACGGGGCGTGGAAGTCGACGCCGGTGTGGCCGCCGGAGGACCAGACCGCGCCGCCCGCCTGGTAGCCGGTGCTGATGTACGAGCCGGCGACCGGGAGCGTGTAGGACATCAGGCGCTTGCGCTCGGCCTCGCGGGCGGCCCGCTCCTTGGCCTCGCGGGCCGCCTTGAGGCGGGCTTCCGCCTTGCGCTTCGCCTCGGCCTCGGCCTTCGCGCGGGCCGCGGCCAGGTCGGCCTCACGCTGCTGGGCGTCGGCCTGGGCGTCGATCTGCTCGGCGAGGGTGTCGGCGGCGACGAAGGCCTGGTTGAGGCCGGTGTCCTCGAGGGAGGGGAGTTCCGTGTCGGCGGCGAGCGCCGGGGAGGCGAGGCTTCCGATGACGCCGGTGGTGGCGAGGGCCGCGGCGCCGGCGAGACCCACGCGCTTGCGCGTCAGCCGGCTCGGACCACGATGCTTCCCGGTGGCACGGGTGAACGCCATGTAGTGGCTGATCCTTTCCTTCCTTCTCGCCTACCGGGTTAGCTGACGGGTTCGGAGCAGGAAGGTCTCCTACGGGCCCCTCCGCACGGGTGCGAAGGCGTCCGATTCACCCCAGGGGACATGTGGGTCCCCGGCTCCCCGGGCTCGCGCCCGACGGGGACTCGGCGATGGCTGTCCGATGCCGCGAATGCGGCTGGTGCAACCGGCGGACAGCGCAGATGACGCTAAGCCGGACATCTTTCAATCACCAAACGGACACAGAGATTTGTTGTACATGCCACAGGGCAGAAGCGCAGCCTCTCCAACAAAACGGACATACGGAAGGGCCCCGTTGGCACGATGCCAACGGGGCCCCACGAGTGCGCCGGAGCCGACCGGCAGTCAATCAGCCCGTGACAACGGTCACTTCACCGATTCCGAGCGCCTTGACCGGCTCCTCGATCTCGGACGCGTCGCCGACGAGCACCGTGACGAGCCTGTCCACCGGGAAGGCGTTGACGACCGCGGCCGTCGCCTCGACGGTGCCGGTCTGGGCCAGGCGCGCGTACAGCTGGGCCTGGTAGTCGTCCGGGAGGTGCTGCTCGACCTGGTCGGCCAGCGTGCCCGCGACCGATGCCGCGGTCTCGAACTTCAGCGGGGCCACACCCACCAGGTTCTGAACGGCGACATCGCGCTCGGCGTCCGTCAGGCCCTCCGCGGCGAGGGTGCGCAGCACCTTCCAGAGGTCGTCCAGCGCCGGGCCGGTGTGCGGGGTGTCGACGGAGCCGCTGATGGCGAGCGTGGCCGCGCCCGTGCCGTCGGCGGCGGAGCGCAGGACCTGGGCGAAGGCCCGGACCCCGTACGTGTACCCCTTCTCCTCGCGCAGGACGCGGTCCAGGCGGGAGGTGAGGGTGCCGCCGAGGCAGTACGTGCCGAGGACCTGGGCCGGCCAGACCCGGTCGTGCCGGTCCGGGCCGACGCGGCCGATGAGGAGCTGCGTCTGGACCGCGCCGGGGCGGTCGACGATGACGACGCGGCCCGTGTCGTCGGCGGTGATCGGCGGCATGGGACGGGTCCCGGCCTGGCCACCGGTCCAGGCGCCGAGGGTGTCGGCCAGCACGGCGTCCAGGTCGACGCCGGTCAGGTCGCCGACCACCACGGCGGTGGCCGATGCGGGCCGGACATGGGCCTCGTAGAAGGCCCGGACGGCCGCGGAGTCGATGCGCTCGACGGTCTCCTCGCTGCCCTGGCGGGGGCGGGACATCCGGGAGGAGGCCGGGAAGAGCTGCTTGGAGAGCTCCTTGGCGGCGCGGCGGGCGGGGTTGGCGGTCTCGTGCGGGATCTCGTCCAGCCGGTTCCGTACGAGCCGCTCGACCTCGCTGTCGGCGAAGAGCGGCGCGCGCAGGGCCTCGGCGAGCAGGCCGAGCGCCTTGGGGAGCCGGGAGACGGGCACCTCGAGGGAGACACGGACGCCGGGGTGGTCGGCGTGCGAGTCGAGGGTGGCGCCGCAGCGCTCAAGCTCGGCGGCGAACTCCTCGGCCGTGTGCTTGTCGGTGCCCTCGGAGAGCGCCCGGGCCATGATCGTGGCAACGCCGTCGAGGCCCTCGGGCTCGGCGTCCAGCGGGGCGGTGAGGAAGATCTCCACGGCCACGACCTGCTGGCCGGGGCGGTGGCACCGCAGGACGGTCAGTCCGTTGTCGAGCAGACCGCGCTCGGGGGCGGGGAAGGCCCACGGCCTGGCCTCGCCCGCCTGCGGCTGCGGGTGGAAGTCCATGGTCACGGCAGCGTCGGTCACTGGTCCGCCCCCTCTGCGTCGTCGTTGTCGTCGGCGGCGTCGTCCTCGCCGGCCGCGATGGGCTCGTACACCAGCACCGCCCGGTTGTCCGGCCGCAGCCGGGCCTGGGCGACCGCCTGCACCTCCTCGGCGGTGACGTCGAGGACCCGCGAGACGGCGCTGAGCGCCAGCTGGGGGTCGCCGAACAGCACCGCGTACCGGCACAGTTCGTCGGCGCGGCCCGCGACCGTGCCGAGCCGGTCGAGCCACTCGCGCTCCAGCTGGGCCTGGGCGCGCTCCATCTCCTCGGCCGTGGGGCCCTCGGCGGCGAACCGCTCCAGCTCGTCGTCGACGGCGGCCTCGATGTCGGGCACCTCGACCCCGCCGGACGTCTTCACGTCCAGCCAGCCGAGCGAGGGCGCCCCGGCGAGCCGCAGCAGACCGAAGCCCGCGGCGACGGCCGTGCGGTCGTGGCGCACCAGGCGGTTGTGCAGCCGGGACGACTCGCCGCCGCCGAGGACGGTGAGCGCCAGGTCGGCGGCGTCGCACTCGCGCGTGCCGTCCTGCGGAAGGCGGTAGGCGGCCATCAGCGCGCGGGCCGGGACCTCCTCCTCCACGACCTCGCGCAGCTGCTCCCCGATGATCTCGGGCAGGGCGCCGTCGCGCGGCGGCTGCTTGCCGTCATGCGTCGGGATGGAGCCGAAGTACTTCTCGATCCAGGCGAGGGCCTCCTCCGGGTCGATGTCGCCGACGACCGACAGCACCGCGTTGTTCGGCGCGTAGTACGTACGGAAGAAGTTCCGCGCGTCCTCCAGCGTCGCCGCGTCCAGGTCGGCCATCGAGCCGATCGGGGTGTGGTGGTAGGGGTGGCCCTCCGGGTAGGCGAGAGCCGTCAGCTTCTCGAAGGCCGTTCCGTAGGGAACGTTGTCGTAGCGCTGGCGGCGCTCGTTCTTGACGACGTCCCGCTGGTTCTCCATGGACTCCTCGTCGAGCGCGGCGAGGAGCGATCCCATGCGGTCGGCCTCCAGCCAGAGCGCGAGCTCCAGCTGGTGGGCGGGCATGGTCTCGAAGTAGTTGGTGCGCTCGAAGCTGGTGGTGCCGTTGAGCGAGCCGCCCGCACCCTGGACCAGCTCGAAGTGGCCGTTGCCCGGCACCTGCGCGGAGCCCTGGAACATCAGGTGCTCGAAGAGGTGAGCCAGGCCCGTACGCCCCTTGACCTCGTGGCGCGAGCCGACGTCGTACCAGAGGCAGACCGCGGCGACCGGGGTCAGGTGGTCCTCGGAGAGCACCACGCGCAGACCGTTGGCCAGGCGGTGCTCGGTCGCTGTCAGGCCGCCGGAGCCGGCCTGGGCTGTGGCCGTGTGACCCATGGGCATGTAGTCCCTTCGATCGCGTTGCTGGATGTCCTGCCACTGTATGCAAGCCGGTCGGAACCTGGCGAAGTTCCCCCAGCTTCCACCCGGTGTTCCGGGTCGCGGTCGGCGTTGTCGGTGGGACGGTCCACAATGGTCCGCGTCAGATCACGTTCATGGTTCATGTTGGTGAAGGAGCCGCAGCAGCGATGGCCCGCCGCAGCACGAAGACGCCGCCGCCCGACGACTTCGAGGAGAGGATCCTCGACATCGACGTCGTCGACGAAATGCAGGGCTCCTTCCTCGAGTACGCGTACTCGGTGATCTACTCCCGGGCCCTGCCGGACGCCCGGGACGGAATGAAGCCCGTGCACCGCCGGATCGTGTACCAGATGAACGAGATGGGGGTGCGCCCCGACCGCGGATACGTGAAGTGCGCCCGCGTCGTCGGCGAGGTCATGGGCAAGCTCCACCCGCACGGCGACGCGTCGATCTACGACGCGCTGGTGCGCATGGCCCAGCCCTTCTCGATGCGTCTGCCGCTGGTCGACGGCCACGGCAACTTCGGCTCCCTGGGCAATGACGACCCTCCGGCCGCGATGCGTTACACCGAGTGCCGGATGGCCGACGCGACGAGCCTGATGACCGAGTCGATCGACGAGGACACCGTCGATTTCTCGCCGAACTACGACGGGCAGGAGCGGGAGCCCGTCGCCCTGCCGGCAGCGTTCCCGAACCTGCTGGTCAACGGCGCCTCCGGAATCGCCGTCGGCATGGCGACGAACATGCCGCCGCACAACCTGGGCGAGGTCATCGCCGCGGCCCGCCATCTGATCAGGCACCCGGGCGCCGACCTCGAGACGCTGATGCGGTACGTGCCCGGTCCCGACCTGCCGACCGGCGGCCGGATCGTGGGCCTGTCCGGGATCAAGGACGCGTACGAGACGGGCCGCGGCACCTTCAAGATCCGCGCCACGGTGACCGTGGAGAACGTCACGGCGCGCCGAAAGGGCCTCGTCGTCACCGAGCTGCCCTTCACGGTCGGCCCGGAGAAGGTGATCGCGAAGATCAAGGACCTGGTCGGTTCGAAGAAGCTGCAGGGCATCGCGGACGTCAAGGACCTCACGGACCGTGCGCACGGACTGCGTCTGGTCATCGAGGTCAAGAACGGCTTCATCCCCGAGGCCGTCCTGGAGCAGCTGTACAAGCTGACGCCGATGGAGGAGTCCTTCGGTATCAACAACGTGGCGCTGGTCGACGGCCAGCCGCTCACGCTGGGCCTCAAGGAGCTGCTCGAGGTCTACCTCGACCACCGCTTCGACGTCGTCCGCCGCCGCAGCGAGTTCCGGCGCGGCAAGAAGAGCGACCGGCTGCACCTCGTCGAGGGTCTGCTCGTCGCGCTCCTGGACATCGACGAGGTCATCCGCCTCATCCGCTCCAGTGACAACTCGGCGCAGGCCAAGGAGCGGCTCATCGCGCACTTCTCGCTCAGCGAGGTCCAGACGCAGTACATCCTGGACACCCCGCTGCGCCGGCTCACCAAGTTCGACCGCATCGAGCTGGAGAGCGAGCGCGACAAGCTGACCGCGGAGATCGCGGAGCTGACCCGGATCCTGGAGTCGGACGCCGAGCTGCGCAAGCTGGTCTCGGCCGAACTGGCCGCGGTGGCCAAGAAGTTCGGCACCGAGCGGCGCACTGTGCTGCTGGAGTCCGCGGGCACGCCCCTTCCGGCCGCGTCGCTGCAGGTCGCGGACGACCCGTGCCGGGTGCTGCTGTCCTCGACGGGGCTCCTGGCCCGTACGGTCACCGGGGAGCCGCTGCCGGACGCCGGCGGCAAGCGCGCGAAGCACGATGTGATCGTCTCCGCGATTCCCGCGACCGCGCGCGGCGACGTGGGAGTCGTGACCTCGGCCGGGCGTCTGCTCCGGCTCTCGGTGATCGACCTCCCGCAGCTGCCGGACACCGCCGCAGCGCCGAATCTGTCGGGCGGGGCACAGCTGTCCGAGTTCCTGTCCCTGGAGGCGGACGAGACGGTGGTGTGCCTGACCACCCTCGACGAGGCCTCTCCCGGTCTGGCGCTGGGCACGCTGCAGGGCGTGGTGAAGCGGGTCGTGCCGGACTACCCGGCCAACAAGGACGAGCTGGAGGTCATCACCCTCAAGGAGGGCGACCGGATCGTGGGCGGCACCGAGCTGCGTACGGGCGAGGAGGACCTGGTCTTCATCACCTCCGACGCCCAGCTGCTGCGCTTCCAGGCCTCGCAGGTCAGGCCGCAGGGCCGGCCGGCGGGCGGTATGGCGGGCATCAAGCTCACGGAGGGCGCCGAGGTGATCTCCTTCACCGCGGTCGACCCGGCGGCGGACGCGGTGGTCTTCACGGCCGCGGGCTCCACCGGCACGCTGGACGACTCGGTGACGAGCGCGAAGCTGACGCCCTTCGACCAGTACCCCCGCAAGGGCCGGGCGACCGGTGGCGTGCGCTGCCAGCGGTTCCTCAAGGGCGAGGACGTCCTGGTCCTGGCCTGGGCGGGTGCGAACCCGGCCCACGCGGCGCAGAAGAACGGCACCCCGTCGGAGCTGCCGGAGATCGACCCGCGGCGTGACGGCTCGGGTACGCCGCTGTCGAAGCCGGTGGCGGCACTGGCGGGCCCGGCGTCGTAACCGCGGCACCTCGAGCACGCAAGCGCGCCCACTGGCGGGTGGGCGCGCTTCGCCGTTTTCCGCTCCCCTACCAGCCGTCCGTGTCCTGCGGGACGGCCTGCCTCGGCTCGGGCTCCGACTCGTCCTCGGGCTCCGGCTCCGGCTCCGGCTCCGGCTCCGGCTCCGGTACGTAACGGAGGATGCCCCACATGGTGTGCTCCTCCGGGGCGTCCTGCGGGCCGTTCACCCTGGCGGCGTCGAGCTCCTTGAGCAGGCTCCCCGTGTCGATGCCAGCGCCGATGAGGACCAGTCGGGTCGCGCGCTCCGCACCGGCGGGCCAGGGCTCCGGGTAGAACCGGAGGAACCGTCCGACGGAGTGGACGGTGTACCGGTTGCGGGGGTCGCCCTCTCCGAAGTCGACATGTCCCTTGATGCGGTAGAGCCCTTCGGGCCGTGCGTCGAGGAAGTCCAGCAGTCTGCGCGGGTGGAGCGGCTCGGCGGAGGTGAACGAGACGGTCTCGTAGGCGGCGTGCAGATGGCCGTCGCGCTCGTCGTGCTGGTGCTCGTGCTCGTGCTGGTGCGTGTGCTCGTGCTCGTCGTCGTAGAGGTCCTCGAACGACAGCTGGCCCACGCGCTCGCCGCGCGGGCGGCACTCGAAGAGCAGCTCGGGATCGACGCGCCCGTACGTCGCCGGGATCACCGCGGCCCCCTCGGAGAGGCCGGCGATCCGCTCGCGCAGCAGCTGCCCGGCCGCGTCGTCGACCCGGTCCGCCTTGTTCAGCACGACCAGATCGGCGATACCGAGATGCCGGTCGAGCTCGGGGTGCCGCTCGCGGGTCGCGTCGAACTCGGCCGCGTCGACGACCTCGACGAGACCGCCGTACACGATCCGCTCGTTCTCGCTGGCCAGGAGCATCCGGATGAGCTCCTGCGGCTCCGCGAGCCCGCTCGCCTCGATGACGATCACATCGAGCCGGGCGGCGGGCCGGGTGAGCTTCTCGAGGAAGACGTCCAGCTCGCTCGCGTCGACGGCGCAGCACAGACAGCCGTTGCCGAGGGACACCGTGGAGTCGCCGAGCTGCCCGGCCACGGTCATGGCGTCGATCTCGATCGCCCCGAAGTCATTGACGATCGCACCGATCCTGGTGCCGCGGCTCGCCCGCAGCAGATGGTTGAGCAAGGTCGTCTTGCCGGATCCCAGAAAGCCCGCGAGGACGATGACGGGGATCTGCGGATTGCTCAAGACGACTCCTGTGGGGCTCCGGTACGCGTCGGGCCCAGGATAGAGGCGGGGCCGGCAGACCACCGGGGAGCGGCTGGGGCGGCTGCGGTCCCACGGAGCGGGCCGCAGCGCGGATGCCCTGAGCCGGCCCCGGCGTCAGCGGCCCCCTCCTCGGGCCCGCAGCCACACCGCCGTGTCCCCCGGCAGCTCGCCCGACGTCAGTGGTCCGCTCGTCAGGAGCACCGACTCGTGGGGCGGCAGGGCGACCGGGTCCGCGCCCAGGTTGGCCACGCACACCAGCCCGTGCGGCCGGGCGAAGGCCAGGACGCCGGGAGCGGAGGGCAGCCATGTCATCGGCCCGTCCCCGAAGCCCGGTTCGGTGCGCCGCAGCCGCAGCGCCGTGCGGTAGAGGCTGAGCATCGAGCCGGGGTCGGACGCCTGACGGTCGGCGGCGTACGCGAACCAGCCGGCCGGCTGCGGCAGCCAGGGTTCGGCGGCCGGGGGCGTGCCGGTCCACGGCAGCGGCACCCGGCAGCCGTCGCGCCCCGGGTCGGTGCCGCCGGAGCGGAAGTGCATCGGGTCCTGGATCCGGTCCCGTGGGATCTCCGCCTCCGGGAGGCCGAGCTCCTCGCCCTGGTAGACGTAGACGGATCCGGGCAGCGCCAGCGAGAGCAGGGCCGCTGCCCGGGCGCGCCGGGTCCCGAGCGCGAGGTCCGTCGGGGTGCCGAAGACCTTGGTCGCGAAGTCGAAGCCGGTGTCCTCGCGTCCGTAGCGTGTGACCGTGCGCGTCACGTCGTGGTTGCACAGGACCCAGGTCGCCGGGGCGCCGACGGGCGCGTGCTCGGCCAGGGTCTCGTCGATGGTGCGGCGCAGCTTCTCCGCGTCCCAGGGGCAGGCGAGGAAGCTCAGGTTGAACGCGGTGTGCAGCTCGTCGGGGCGCAGATAACGGGCGAAGCGCTCGGAGTCCGGGAGCCAGACCTCGCCGACGAAGATCCCGCCGTACTCGTCGGCGACGGCCCGCCAGGAGCGGTAGATGTCGTGCAGCTCGTCCCGGTCGATGTACGGGTGCGGGTCACGGCCCGCCCCGAGGTCGGGCAGGTCCGCGTCCTTGACCGGCAGCGCGGCCGAGTCGATCCGTACGCCCGCGACGCCGCGCTCGAACCAGAAGCGCAGGATCTCCTCGTGCTCGCCGCGCACCGCGGGATGGGCCCAGTTCAGATCGGGCTGTTCGGGCGCGAAGAGATGCAGGTACCACTCGCCGTCGGGCAGCCGGGTCCAGGCGCTGCCGCCGAACTCGGACTCCCAGTCGTTGGGGGGCAGTTCGCCGTCCGTGCCCCGGCCGGGCCGGAAGTGGAAGAGGGCCCGCTCGGGGCTGCCCGGGCGGGCCGCACGCGCGGCCCTGAACCAGGCGTGCTGGTCGGAGACGTGGTTGGGGACGATGTCGACGATTGTCCTGATGCCCGCCTGGCGTGCCTCGGCGATGAGCTTCTCGGCCTCGACGAGGGTGCCGAAGGCGGGGTCGATGCAGCGGTAGTCGGCGACGTCGTACCCGCCGTCCGCGAGCGGCGAGAGGTACCAGGGCGTGAACCAGAGCGCATCGATGCCCAGTTCGGCGAGGTAGGGCAGTCCCGCCCGTACGCCGGCGAGGTCGCCCGTGCCGTCCCCGTCGCCGTCGGCGAAGCTGCGTACGTACACCTGGTAGATGGCGGCGGAGCGCCACCAGTCCGAATCCGATGCGGACACGTGGATCCTTTCGGGGTGGGAGGGGCGTCGGCCGTCGCGTCCGAGAGCGTCAGCCCTTGAGTCCGCCTGCCGTCAGGCCGCTCATGATGTTCCGCTGGAAGATCAGGAAGATCAGGAGTGTGGGCACGGACGCGATCGTGAGGGCCGCGATGAGGACGTTCTCCGGCACTCCGCTGGCGAGCGAGTAGATCCCCACGTTCAGCGTCTGCTTCGTGGGGTCGGGCAGGGTGAGCATCGGCCAGAGGAAGTCCTTCCAGACGCCGACCACCGCGAAGATGGAGACGACGCCCAGGATGGGCCGGGAGATGGGCAGCACCACCGACCACAGGGTGCGCAGCCGCGATGCCCCGTCGATCGAGGCGGCGTCGAGCAGCTCCTGCGGGATCGAGTCGAAGAACCGCTTCAACAGGAAGATGTTGAAGGCGTTGGTGACGGACGGCAGCCAGATCGCCCAGGGCGAGTTGAGCAGGTTGCGTTCCACGATCGGCACGTCGAGGACCGTCAGGTACTGCGGTACGACGAGGACGGTCGCCGGGATCATCAGCGTGACGAGCATCATCCCGAGGATCGCCCTGCCGAGGACGGGCCGGAGCCTGGACAGCGAGTAGGCGGCCGCGACATTGAGCACGAGCTGGAAGGCGAGCGCCCCGAAGGCGTAGTACAGCGTGTTGAACAGCAGCCGGGCGAGGTCCATCACCTCCCACGCCCTGGCGTACGTCTCCGGGTGCAGAGAGCCGGGGACCAGGGTCGGCGGTGACTGCACGGCCTCCTGGGTGGTCTTCAGCCCGCCCGTGACCATCCAGTACAGCGGTCCGAGGAAGACGGTCGTGAAGAGGACGAGGACCAGGGCGAGGACGGTCCAGTAGGCATAGCGGGCGCGGGGCCGGGCCAGCTGTGCGGGTGAAATGAGCGTCCGAGTGGTCATGTGCGTCGCGCTCCCCCGTTCATGTGTCGTCGGCGGTGCGGCTCAGCCGTACGTACGCGGCCGAGAAGCCGGCCAGCAGTACGAGCAGGAGCAGGCCGAGCGCCGCCGCGGCCCCGTAGTCGTTGAAGTTGAAGGCGTACTGGTAGATGAGGTAGACGACGGTGGTCGTCGAACCCTCCGGGCCCGCGCCGTTCGTCAGCAGGAACGGCTCGGTGAAGACCTGCATCGTCGCGACGATCTGCATCAGCAGCAGGAGCGAGAGGATGAGCCGGGTCTGCGGGATGGTGACGTGCCAGATCTTGCGCAGCACTCCCGCGCCGTCCAGCTCGGCCGCCTCGTAGAGCTCGCCGGGGATGGACTGGAGCGCGGCCAGGTAGATCAGGGTCGCGCCGCCCATGTTCATCCAGGTGGCGGCGATGACGACGGAGAGCATCGCGGTGTCGGGGTCCTGGAGCCACTGCTGCTGCGGTAGGTGGAGGGCGTCCAGGACGGTGTTGAAGAGTCCGTACCCGGGGTCGTACAAGTACTTGAAGAGCAGCACGGACGCGACCGGCGGCAGCATGACCGGCAGATAGACCAGCAGCCGCAAATAGGCCTGGGCGTGCCGGAATTCGTTGATCACGAGCGCGACCACGAAGGGGACGGCGAACCCGAGGACCAGGGCGAGGCCGGTGAAGAGGAGCGTGCCGCGCCAGGCCTGCCAGATGGCGGGATCGGCGAAGACCGTCCGGAGGTTGTCCCAGCCGGCCCAGGTCGTCCGCCCGTCCTCGGTCTTCTGGAAGGCCAGGAGGAACTCCCTGACCATCGGGTACCAGGAGAAGAACGAGAAGCACAGGACGGCGCCGATCAGGAAGGCGTGCGCGGACAGGTTGCGGCCGACGGCCCGTACGAACGCCTCGCGCCGCGGGGCCGGGCGAGAGCGGGAGGCGGCGTCGCTGACGCATGCCTCCCGCTGCTCGCCGGCGGGGAGGGTGGGGGCGGACATGGGCTACTGGTTCGCCAGGATCTGGTTCACCTGCTGCTCCGCCGTCGACAGGAGTTTGTCGACGTCGGCGTCCTTGTTGGTGAGGACCCCGGACATCACGTTGTCGAGGACCTTGTAGATCTCCTGGGCCTTGGGCGGCTCGGCCTTGCCCGTGACCGGGTTGTCCATGAAGGTCTTGAAGTTGGCGACCGGCATGGTGGCGTGCTGGGCGCGCTGGGCGTCGTCCTGGGTCTTGCTCTCGTTCAGCCAGAAGTTCGGCTGCGGGAGTCCGACGGGCAGACCGTCCGCCTTGGTGCGGGCCCAGTCGAACTGGCCCTTGTCCACGGTGAGGTTCTTGAAGTTCAGCCAGGCGATCGCGGCCTTGATCTTGTCCGGCGAACTCCCCTTCTTGATCATGTAGTTGTTGCCGCCGAAGAGGGTGGTCTTCTCGCCGGGGATCGGACCCATGCCGAAGTTCTCGTACTTCGCGCCCAGTTGCTGGACCATGTACGTGATGTCGTCGGGCGCGGCGAGGAACATCCCGAGCTTGTCGGTCGCGATCTGCTTCTGCAGGTCGCCCCACTTGAGCAGCTGGGTCTGGCCCATGCTGTTGTCCTCCCAGCGCATGGCGTGGAGGTTCTCGACGATCTGCTTGCCCAGCTCGTTGTTGAACGCGGCCTTCTTGCCGCTCGCGTTGACGACGTCGCCGCCGAGGCCGTAGGTGGTGGCGGTGAAGTGCCAGCCGCCGGTGTTCCCCGCGCTGTACTCGCCGAAGCCCGCGATGCCCTTGCCGAGTCCCGCGATGGCCTTGGCGGCCGTGCGGACCTCGGCCCAGGTGCGGGGCGGGGCGTCGGGATTGAGGCCGGCCTGCTGGAACAGCTTCCGGTTGATCAGCAGCCCCATGGTGTAGTTGCTGGTCGGCAGGCCGTAGAGCTTGCCGTCCTTGGTCAGCGAGTTCATCACGTCCGGGTCGATGTCCCCCCGGGCCGGGACGGACTTGTCGGTGACGTAGGCGGTGATGTCCGCTGCGCCGTCGTTGTCGAGCACCTGCTCCAGGTCGGTGAAGTAGGTGTAGAAGACGTCGGGCTGGGACTTGGCCTTGAGCATGGCGGTGAAGCGCGGCGGCTCCAGGCACTGCCCCGGGGTCGACTTTCCTTCGATCCTGACGTTCGGATACGTCTTGTTGAACGCCTTGACGTCCTCGTTCCACTCCTTGAGCTCGGCGGCCTTGGCGGCAGGCGGCATGCAGTCGATGGTCAGCGTCACCTTGGCCTTGGGGTCCAGGGGCGCCGACGGATCGGAGGAGCCGCCGCCCTCGGAGTCCCCGCCGTTGTTGTCGCTGCTGCTCGTGCCGCAGGCGGCGAGCGCGGTCAGGGCGAGGGCGGAGAGGAGGGCGGCCGCGGAGGTGCGGCGAGCACGACGCGTACGACGGAACCGGGCACTTCTCATCGGTGGTCCCCTTCGGGCATGAGCGTGGAAGGCCCTCGGCAGGCGCACTGCTGGGGCGCCGCTCACTCAACCACCGCCAACAGACGGCCGCAATATGTCGCGCAGACTTTGTAAAACTTCGACAGCGAGGCGCAGATCAACGAGGCGGTTGCGCCGTGGAGCCGCGCACGACCAGCTCGGGCTCGAACAGCAGCTCGTCGGGCGGGACGACGCCACCCTGGATCTGTGCGCAGAGCAGCTCGACGGCCGCCCGGCCCATCGCCTCGATCGGCTGGCGCACGGTGGTCAGCGGCGGTTCGGTGCAGTTCATGAACGCGGAGTCGTCGTACCCGACGACCGAGACCTGTCCGGGGACGGCGAGCCCGCGCCGGCGCGCGGCCCGTACGGCGCCCAGGGCGAGCGGGTCGCTCGCGCAGATGATGCCGGTGACCCCGCGGTCCAGCAGGCGCGTGGCAGCCGCCTGCCCGCCCTCCAGGGAGAACATCGAGCTCTCGAGGAACTCCTCGGGCAGCTCCCGCCCGGCGGCAGTGGCCGCGGCCTGGGCCGCAGCCCGCTTGCGCCGCGAGGGCACATGGTCGGGCGGGCCGAGGACGAGGCCGATCCGCTCGTGCCCGAGCGAGACCAGATGGCGCCAGGCCTGCTCGACGGCGACGGCGTCGTCGCAGGCGATGCACGGGAAGTCCAGGTTCGCGATCGAGGCGTTGATGAGGACGACCGGGATCTTGCGCTCGGCGAGCCTGCGGTAGTGGTCGTGGGGGGCGTCCGCCTGCGCGAAGAGACCACCGGCGAAGACGACCCCGGACACCTGCTGCTGGAGCAGCAGGTCGACGTAGTCCGCCTCGGAGACCCCGCCCTTGGTCTGGGTGCAGAGCACCGGGGTCAGCCCCTGCTGGGCCAGCGCACCGCCGATGACCTCGGCGAACGCGGGGAAGATCGGGTTCTGCAGCTCCGGCAGGACCAGCCCGACGAGCCGGGCGCGCTCGCCGCGGAGCTGGGTGGGCCGCTCGTAGCCGAGCACGTCGAGAGCGGTCAGCACGGCCTGCCGGGTCGCGTCGGAGACACCGGGCTTGCCGTTGAGCACCCGGCTGACCGTGGCCTCGCTGACTCCAACCTTCTTCGCCACCTGAGCAAGTCGTCGTGTCATGGACGCAAGACTAGCGCAAGCCATGCAAGTGGCTTGCGCTAGTCGTTCAGGCGGTGCTTCTAGGGGTTGACGGTGATCCTGAAGGTGGACGTGGTGTTCCTGATGTCCTGGGCGTTGTTGCTGAACCTCAGCCCGTTGAAGGTGACGTCACCGACCGCGGGGCCCTGGCCGGACTCGGGCATCTCGTTCGCCCAGAGCCCGAAGCCGGACTTGGCGTCGAAGGCGTCACCGCTCTTCCTCGCCCCGCTGATCGACACATCGGTCAGGATGCTGTCCTTGATCGGGTACAGCGACTGGCTGCCGTTGTACTTCGTCTGGAACATGATCCCGGAGTAGGTCGGATCGGTGATGTCCAGGCCGGTGATCCGGATGCCCTGGAACTCGTACTCCGCCGAGTACATCCACAGCGCCGGGAAGGTCTGGTTGCCCCAGAAGTGCCCTCCGGCCCGTTCCAGCGTGATGTTCTCGAATGTCGACGGGGTGCTGCCGAAGCCGAGTGCCGGGATCGGACCGAACTTCAGCGTGGCGATGGTGAGTCCGGAGTACGTGAGCGTGTCCGCGACATAGGCGTTGCGCACGGTGTTGTCGCTGCCGCCGTAGACGGCGATGCCGGCCGCCCGCCAGGTCAGCAGCGAGGTGATGTTCTCGTACACGTTGCCGGTCTCGTCCGCGTTGACGATGTCCACGGCCGGGAAGAGCGCGAAGGCGTCGTCCCCGGTCGTCCGTGCCTCGACGTTGCCGACCAGGTTGTCGCTGCTGCCGTTGGTGAAGTTGAGACCGTCGGCGTACATGTCACGGATCCGCGAGTTCTTGATGGTGATCCGGTCCGTGTCCGTGCCCCAGAAGAGGCACATCATGTGCTCGACCCACACGTTGTCGATGGTCATGTTCGAGACGTTGGCCCAGTCGAAGACCTTGCCCGGGCCGTCGTTGCGTGCGGTGTAGTTGCCGAAGAAGCCGAAGCCGGAGAACGTCGAGCCGTTCGCGGTCGCCTGGACGTCGAAGCCGGCATCCGTGTTCTCCTGGTCGGCCGGGGTGGCGAAGCGGCTGAACCACGGCCCCGCGCCCACGACCTTGACCGGCTTTCCGTACACCTGGAACTTGTTGGACGTCTGGTAGGTGCCAGGCGGCAGATACACGCCGACGAGCGTGCCCGTCGTGTCCATCCGCACCCTGTCCAGGGCGTTCTGAACGTCCTGGTGGCTGGTTCCGGCCGGGACGGTGTACGCCGCCGGGTCCGGGTTCGGCAGCGCCGTGACCTGCTCCAGGCTGACGAAGTCGATGGCGTAGGTGTGCCCGTTGGCCGCGTCCTTCTGCAGCCGGATCGTGCTGCCCGCCGGGACCGTCTCGCCCAGCATGACGTTCGCCTCGTCGTAGATGTGACGCGGTGCCCCGGCGCCCGGCGAGTTGCCAGGGCTCGCCTCGGCGCCGTACTGCCACATGTACTTCGAGGTGAGGTCGATGCTCTTGCGGAAGGTGCCGTCGACGTAGATGTTGAGCGTGGAGCTGATGCCTCCGCCGCCGGGTGCGTCGGGGATGGAGAAGCGGGTGACCAGGGTGTTGGTGGCGGCCCGGGTCGTGAACTCGACGTAGTTGCCGGTGTTGTCGAGGGTGACGGCCTTGCGTCCCGACGCCTCGCCCGCGAGATCGCCGATGGTCCGGTTCGGGCCGATGACCTTGGCGCCGCCGCCCGCGACTCCGCCCTCCGCCTCGTACATGTCGTACGGCATGTTCGCGCCGCGCCCGACGAACAGCGGTTTGGTGCTGGTGTTGTTCGCGCGCTTCACCGGCAGTTCGTTGGTGTCGTCCGCGATCACGACCTTGACGGTGTACTTGCCGTCGGCGGCCGGCCAGGTGCCGAGGTTCACCGGGGCGGCCGTGGCACCGGGGGCCATGGTTCCGGTGTGGGCGCCCGTCAGGGTCCTCACCGTCGCCCCCGACGCGTTGGCCACGGTCAGGGTGATGCCGTGGCTGCCGCCCGCGGACGCCACCGTGCCCTGGTTCCTGAGCGCGACGGAGAAGGTGACGGTGTCACTGCCGGCCGGGGCGCTCGGGGACCAGCTCACCGCGCCGGCGACCAGGTCGGAGCTGTCGACCGGCTTCACGACCAGCGGAGCGGCGGCGGTGAAGGAGTTGTTGGTCTCGTTCTGCTCGATGACCGCGTTCGCCTCGTCGACGACCGCGCCGAGCGGGTACGTACCTGCGTCCCGTGCCCCGATTCCGGCGCTGACCGTGGTGGACGCGCCGGCGGCCAGTGCGCCGACCGACGCCGTGCCGACGGTGGATCCGCCGAGCCGGAAGGCCACGGCCGTGGCACCGGAGGGCGCCGGTCCGGTGTTGCGTACGGTCGCGGTCAGGGTGACCGGATCCGATTCGACCGGTGCGACGGGGGCTGCGGTCAGCGCGGTGATCTGGAGGTCGGGGTTCGGCGCCGGGACGCCGACGACCTGGAACTCCGCGACCTGTCCCGCCGGCGCTCCGGTGTTGGAGGTGATCTTCAGCTGGACGTCGGCGACCCGTGCGGAGACCTGGATGGTCACGGCGTTCCCGGCCGCCGGGTCGAAGGTGTGGTCGGCGGCGGGCACGAGGCTGCTGTAGCCGGTCTCGTCCTGCTCCCGGCCGAGGACCTGGATGTTCTGGATCCGGGTGCCCCAGGCGCTGTCGGGGTTGAGCAGCAGCTTGACACTGCTGATGTCGGCGTTGGCGCCGAGCTTGACGGTGAGGGTGTTCGGGTAGCTGCCCGGTGCGCCCTCCCAGTAGGTGGTGGCGCTGTTGTCGTTGGCGTTCTGGGCGACGAAGGTGTGGACGTGGCCCGAGGCCGTGATCGGCTTTCCGACGGCGAGGTTGGAGCCGGTGCCGCCGCTGCCGTTGCGGGTCACGGTGTTGCTGTTCCCCGACCGGTTCCCGGCCGCGTCCTTCGCGCGCACGTAGTACGAGACGGTCGCGCTCGCGGGCTGGGTGTCCGTGTACGTCGTCACGTTCCCGGCCACGCTCGCGCGCAGGGAGTTGTTGGCGTAGATCTCGTAGCCGGTGACGCCCACGTTGTCCGTGGAGGTGCCCCAGGTCAGCCGGATCTGGCCGGCGGCCGGCTCGGTGAAGGTCAGGTTCGCGGGGATGGTGGGCGCCTGGGTGTCGCCGTTGTCACCGTTGCGGGTGACGGTGTTGCTGTTCGCGGACTGGTTCCCGGCCGCGTCCTTCGCGCGCACGTAGTACGAGACGGTCGCGCTCGCGGGCTGGGTGTCCGTGTACGTGGTCACATTGCCGGCGACGCTGGTGCGCAGCTCGTTGTCGGCGTAGATGTCGTAGCCGGTGACGCCGACATTGTCGGTGGCGGCGTCCCAGGTGAGCCGGATCTGGCCGGTGGCGGGCTCTGTGTAGGCGAGGTTCGCGGGCGCGGCCGGTGCCTCGGTGTCGCCGCCCGCCGGACCGTAGATCTCCAGCTCGGACAGCTGCCCCGCGGGCTGCGCGGTGTTGGCGGTGAAGAGGACCCGCAGATGGCGGGTGGTGACGGCGCCGAAGGAGATCGTCACGGACTGGCCGTTGGCGGCGCCGAACTCGTACCCCTGGGAGGCGGTGAGGTCGGTGAAGTCCGTGCCGTTCGAGCTGATCTGGAGCTGCAGCGTCTGGGTCCTGGTCCCCCAGCCGTCGGGGAGCCGCAGCACGGCGCGGTCGATACGGACGGAGGCGCCCAGGTCGGCCCGGATCCACTGGGGCAGCGCGTTGTTCTCGCTCTCCCAGTAGGTCGCCTTGTTGCCGTCGTTGGCGTTGGCCGCGGCGTACGTCTGGGTATGGCCGGCGGCCGTGAGGGTCTTGCCGAGGGCGAGGTTCCCGGAGGACGTGCCGGCCGCATACACCTCGAGCTCGGACAGCTGGGCGGCCTGCCAGCCGGTGTTGGCCGTGATGTGGATGCGTACGTACCGCGCGTCGGTGGCCGGGATGGCGATGGTCACCGCGTTTCCGTCGCCCGGTGCGAACCTGTGCGCCGCGGAGGTCTTGAGGGTCGCGAAGGCGGTGCCGTCGGTGCTGCCCTGCACGGAGAGGGTCTGGCTGCGGCTCTCCCACCCTGCGGGGAGACGGAGCACGATCTGGTCGATGCGGGTGGCGGTGCCCAGGTCGGCCTGGACCCACTGAGGGAAGGCGGTCCCGGCGCTCTGCCAGTAGGTGGCCGGGTTTCCGTCGGTGATGTTGGCGGCTCCGTACTCGCTGTGCGCGCTGCTGGCGGCTGCGGGGCGCCCGGCGGCGGCATTGGGTCCGCCGGCCGCGGACGCTCCCGTCAACGGCAGCCCGAGCAGCATCAGACAGGCGGCGATCATGGCGGTCAGAGCCCGCCGGCTCAAGCATGGGTTTCTCATCGGTCCCCGATCCCTGGGTCGACATGCGTTTGTGCATGGAGAAACTGAGCTATTTGCGGTCTGCGGTTGGAGAGTTGCAGAGATATGCCACGTCGTCCACCGTCCAAGTCGGCCAACAGTGGCCGATGTGAAACGTGAGCGTCTCCGTTGCCGGGCTGTTGCACCACGTACCAGCAGCTTTCGGCGGGCTCGTCCGGACGCGGCAACGGGCTTGCAATTCACGCAAGCGGCTTGCGTGAATTGCGGAGGGCGGTGCGGAGGGATTTCCGGAAGCGTGGCCCGGCCCTCTACCGTGCATATGTATGAGCCCCGCACCGACCGGCCCCGCAGGCGCACCCGCGAGACGGCGGCGGTTCGGCTGGCCGCGGCGGGTCTTCGCACAGGTCCTGCTGATGCAGCTGGCCATCGCCACCGGCGTCACCGTGCTGGCCACCGGCCTCTTCCTGGCCCCGCTGAGCGAACAGCTCGACGACCAGGCGATGCGGCGTGCGCTGGCGATCGCCGAGACGACCGCCTCGCCACGGGTCGCCGAGGACCTCCTCACCTCGCAGCCGTCCGTCCGCGGCCCGGTGCAGCGGGAGGCGGAGCGCATCCGACAGGCCGCGGGCGCCGAGTACGTCGTGGTCATGGACACCCGTGGAGTGCGCTGGTCACACACCGACCCCGGAGAGATCGGACGGGTCGTCTCCACCGACCCCAGCCAGCCGCTCGCCGGCGAGCATGTCATGGAGATCGACAGCGGCACACTCGGCCGCTCCGCCCGCGGCAAGGTCCCGCTCCGCGACGACCAGGGCCGGATCATCGGTGCCGTCTCGGTCGGAATCGAGTACGCCAGCGTCCGCGACCGGCTCCTCGCCGCGATCCCGGGGCTCCTCGCCTACGCGGGCGGCGCCCTGGCCGTCGGTGCCCTCGCCGCGTACATGATCTCCAGGCGGCTCCAGCGGCAGACCCACGACCTGGCGTTCTCCGACATCTCGGCTCTGCTCGCCGAGCGCGAGGCGATGCTGCACGGCATCCGGGAGGGGGTCGTCGCCCTCGACGGGGCCGGCCGGATCCGCCTGATGAACGACGAGGCACAGCGACTCCTCGGCCTGGGGCCCGAGGCCACGGGGCAGCCGCTCGACGAGGTGCTCGGCGCGGGCCGCACGACGGACGTGCTGGCCGGCCGGGTCACCGGCGAGGACCTGGTGACCGTACGCGGCCATCGCGTACTGATCGCCAACCGGATGCCGACCCACGACGGCGGCGCCGTCGCCACGCTCCGCGACCGCACTGAGCTGGAGCAGCTGGGCCGTGAGCTGGACTCCACGCGCGGACTGATCGACGCGCTCCGCGCCCAGGACCATGAGCACGCGAACCGTATGCACACGCTGCTCGGGCTGCTGGAGCTGGAGATGCACGAGGAGGCCGTGGAGTTCGTGACCGAGGTCGTCGGTGTGCACCGGGCCACCGCGGAGCAGGTCACCGAGAAGGTCCACGATCCGCTGCTGGCTTCGCTGCTGGTCGGCAAGGCGGCGGTCGCGGCGGAGCGTGGCGTGTCGCTGCGGATCGCGCCCGGGACGCTGCTGCCGGACCGGCTGGTCGACCCGCGCGGTCTCGTCACGGTCGTCGGCAATCTCGTCGACAACGCACTGGACGCGGCCGCCGGCTCCGACGATCCGCGCATCGAGGTCGAGCTGCGCGGCGAGGGACGCACGGTCGTCCTGCGGGTCTCCGACAGCGGACCCGGCGTCCCGGCCGACCAGCGCGAACTGATCTTCACCGAGGGTTGGTCCACCAAGGAACTCCCCGCGCACGGCAAGCGGGGCCTCGGGCTGGCGCTGGTGCGGCGATTCGCGGAACGGCAGGGCGGCAGCGCCCGGGTGACCGAGGCGGGGGCGGCCGTGGGCGGCGGCGCCGAGTTCACCGTCGTCCTCCCCGAGGCGCTGACCGAGCCGGGGCTGGAGCCGGGACTCGCGACCGTGGGAGAGACACGATGACTGCCCTGCCCGACGCCCACGCCGACGCGCACGCCGACGCGCTGATCAACGTCCTGGTCGTGGACGACGACGTCCGGGTCGCGGAGATCAACGCGGCGTACGTGGCCAAGGTGCCGGGCTTCCGGGTCGTGGCCCTGGCCCACACGGCCGCGGAGGCACTCGCCCGGGTTGCCGAAGTGCCGGTGGATCTGATCCTGCTGGACCACTATCTGCCGGACGACAACGGGCTCTCGGTGGTCCGGGAGCTGCGCCGGCAGGGTCATCAGACCGACGTGATCATGGTGACGGCGGCCCGCGACGTCGCCACCGTCCAGGCGGCGATGCGGCACGGCGCCCTCCAGTACTTGGTGAAGCCCTTCACCTTCGCGGGACTGCGCGCCAAGCTGGAGGCCTACGCCGGGCTCCGCAGGACCCTGGCGGGCGGCGGCGAGGCCGAGCAGGCCGAGGTGGACCGGATCTTCGGCGCCCTCTCCAGCGCCGGCACCCCCGCCCTCCCCAAGGGCCACTCCCCGACCACTGCCGAACTGGTCCGCAAGGTCCTCATGGCCGCCGACGCCCCACTGTCCACCCAGGAGATCGCGGAACGGGCCGGCGTGAGCCGCCAGACCGCCCAGCGCTATCTGAAGCTCCTGGAACGCTCCGGCCGGGTGCGGCTGTCGTTGAGATACGGCGAGACGGGGCGCCCGGAGCACCGGTACACGTGGGCGGCGAGCATCTAGACCCTCCCCCGGCCCCCGTCTCCCGGTCCCGCGTCACTGCGCCCCGTCCCCCCGACGCTTCTCGTTCTCAGACCGCGCCCGCCCCCGTCAGCGCCCGTACCTCCGTCTCGGCGTGCTTCGCCTCGTCCGGCTCCTCGGAGGAGGTGGCCGTGCCGATCCAGCCCGCCAGGAAGCCGAGCGGAATGGAGACGAGCCCCGGGTTCTGCAGTGGGAAGACATGGAAGTCCACGCCGGGGAAGAGGGATTCGGGGCTGCCCGACACCACCGGCGAGAGCAGCACCAGCAGCACCGCGGGGATCAGCCCGCCGTACACCGACCACACGGCGCCGCGCGTCGTGAAGCCGCGCCAGAAGAGCGAGTAGAGCAGCACCGGAAGATTGGCCGAGGCGGCGACCGCGAAGGCCAGGCCCACCAAGAACGCCACATTCAGATCGCGTGCGAGCAGACCGAGGGCGATCGCGGCCGCGCCGATACCGACCGCGGCGACGCGTGCCACGGCGACCTCGCTGCGCTGCTTCGCGTGGCGGCGCTTCAGCGACGCGTACAGATCGTGGGCGACCGAGGCCGAGGAGGCGAGCGTGATCCCCGCGACGACGGCCAGGATCGTCGCGAAGGCCACCGCCGCTACGACGGCGAACAGCACCGTGCCTCCGGTGGAGCCCGCTCCCCCGCCGAGGTCGAACGCGAGCAGCGGAACCGCCGTGTTTCCCGCGGCGTTGGACGCGCGCACCTCGTCCGAGCCGAGGATGGCCGCGGCGCCGAAGCCGAGCACGATCGTCATCAGGTAGAAGCCCCCGATGAGACCGATGGACCAGACGACCGAGCGGCGGGCGGCCCGCGCGGTCGGCACGGTGTAGAAGCGGGACAGGATGTGCGGCAGACCGGCGGTGCCGAGCACCAGCGCGAGTCCGAGACTGATGAAGTCGAGACGCGCGGTCCAGTCCCCGCCGTAGCGCAAGCCGGGCGAGAGGAAGTCCTTGCCGTGGCCGCTCTGTTCGGCAGCGGAGTTGAGCAGCTCGTTGATATTGCCCTGGAAGCGCATGAGGACGAGCACGGTGAGCGCGATCGTGCCCGCCAGCAGCAGCACGGCCTTGACGATCTGGATCCACGTAGTGGCTCGCATCCCTCCCAACGACACATAGATCACCATCAGGGCGCCGACACCGATGACGGTCCACGAGCGCGCGGCCTCGCTCGTCCCGCCCAGGAGCAGCGCCACCAGGCTGCCCGCCCCCACCATCTGTGCGACCAGATAGAGAACGGACACGGTGACCGAGGAAGTTCCCGCCGCGATACGGACCGGCCGTTCGCTCATCCGGGCGGCGACGACATCGGCGAGCGTGAACCGGCCGCAGTTGCGCACGAGTTCGGCTACCAGGAGCAGAACGACCAGCCACGCGACGAGGAAACCGACGGAGTAGAGCATTCCGTCGTAGCCGTACAGCGCGATGAGCCCCGAAATACCGAGGAAGGAGGCCGCCGACATGTAGTCGCCGGCGATGGCGAATCCGTTCTCCATGGGCGAGAACAGCCGACCGCCGGCGTAGAACTCCTCCGCCGAGCCGTGCCGGTTGCGGCTGACCCAGGTGGTGATGGCCAGGGTCACCGCGATGAAGCCGCTGAAGAGCAGCAGGGCGAGGGTCTGGTGGTCGCCGGTCAACGCTCGTTCCCCCGCGCCGTCTCCCCGGCTTCGACCGGTTCCTTGGAGCGGGTCCGGTCGAAGACCGTCCACCGCAGATCGAGTGCGTCACGGTCCCTGCGGAGCCGGGCGTGCCGGGCGTACGCCCAGGTGAGCAGGAAGGTGCTGAGGAACTGCCCGAGCCCCGCCACCATGGCCACGTTCACCGCGCCCGCCACGGGCCTGGCCATCACCCCCGGAGCGGCGATGGCGGCGACGACGTACGCCACGTACCAGACGAAGAAGGCGGCGGTGGCCGGGACGACGAATCGCCGGTAGCGGCTGCGGACTTCCTGGAAGGCCGCACTGCGCTGGACTTCCTGATAGATGTCCGTCGCGCTGTGCCGGGGCTCGCCGCCCGCGGTCTCCGGGGCCGGCGTCGCGGGCACGCCCGTTCCGTCCAGTTCGCCCCAGCCGGAGGCCAGCGCGTCGTACCACGGGTCGTCGAGCCGCACCGCCCCGGCGTCCCGGCCTTCCTGCATCTCCACGCTCAACTCTCCTTGTCAGCGAACCGTTTCGGCCGCTTGCCCAAGGATGGACAGAACGGGGAGATCCAGGACTCTTCTCTTCCCTCGCTTCACCCCATCAGGTGACGGCCGCAACCGCCACCCGGGTTGTCGTCAGGCGTCGATGCGCGAACGGTCGAGCGTCGCGGCGGAGCTGGTGATGAACTCCTTGCGCGGGGCGACCTCATTGCCCATCAGGAGATCGAAGACCTGCTCCGCGGCCTCCAGATCGCCGATGTTGATCCGGCGCAGCGTGCGGTGCCGCGGGTCCATCGTGGTCTCCGCCAGCTGGTCGGCGTCCATCTCGCCGAGGCCCTTGTAGCGCTGGATGGAGTCCTTGAAGCGGATGCCCTTGCGCTGGAACTCCAGCAGCGTGGAGCGCAGCTCGTTGTCCGAGTACGTGTACACGTACTTGTCCTGGCCCTTCTTGGGCTGGACGAGCTCGATCCGGTGCAGCGGCGGGACGGCGGCGAAGACCCGGCCCGCCTCGACCATGGGGCGCATGTACCGCTGGAAGAGCGTGAGCAGCAGACAGCGGATGTGCGCGCCGTCGACATCGGCGTCGACGAGGAGGACGATCTTGCCGTACCGGGCGGCGTCGATGTCGAAGGTCCGGCCCGAGCCTGCTCCTATGACCTGGATGATCGCTCCGCACTCGGCGTTCTTGAGCATGTCCGAGATCGAGGACTTCTGAACGTTGAGGATCTTGCCGCGGATCGGGAGCAGCGCCTGGAACTCGGAATTCCGGGCGAGCTTGGCCGTACCGAGCGCGGAGTCACCCTCGACAATGAAGAGTTCGCTGCGCTCGACGTCGTCGCTGCGGCAGTCGGCGAGCTTCGCGGGCAGGGACGAGGTCTCCAGGGCCGTCTTCCGGCGCTGCGCCTCCTTGTGCTGGCGCGCCGCGATACGCGTGCGGGCGGCGGCCACGGCCTTCTCCAGGACGGCCCGGGCCTGCGCCTTGGTGTCCTTCTTGACCGACGTGAGGAACGCCTTGAGCTCCTTGGCGACGACGTTGGCCACGATGCGGTTGGCCGCGGAGGTGCCGAGGACCTCCTTGGTCTGGCCCTCGAACTGCGGCTCGGCGAGCCGGACGGTCACGACGGCGGTGAGACCTTCGAGGGCGTCGTCCTTGACGATGTCGTCCTCGGCGACGCGCAGCAGCTTCGTGGAGCGGAGCACCTCGTTGACCGTCTTCGTGAGGGATCGCTCGAAGCCGGTGACGTGGGTACCGCCCTTGGGCGTGGCGATGATGTTGACGAACGACCTGACCATCGTGTCGTAGCCGGTGCCCCAGCGCAGTGCGATGTCGACGGCGAGATCGCGCGTGACCTCGGTCGGCGTCATGTGGCCGCGGTCGTCGAGGACCGGGACGGTCTCCTTGAAGGTGCCGTGGCCGGTGAGGCGCTGGACGTCGCAGACGGCCTTGTCCTGGGCGAGGTACTCGCAGAACTCGCTGATGCCGCCGTCGAAGCGGAAGATCTCCTCCGACTTGCCCTCGCCCTCGAGATCGCGCTCGTCGCGGACGACGATCGTGAGGCCGGGGACGAGGAAGGCGGTCTGGCGGGCGCGCTGGTGGAGCGTCTCCAGGGAGAGCTTGGCGTCCTTGAGGAAGATCTGGCGGTCCGCCCAGTAGCGCACGCGGGTGCCGGTGCGGGTCTTGGGCACCCGCTTGCCCTTGATCAGCCCGTTGGCCGGGTCGAAGGGGGCGTCGGGGCCGGACTCGGTGAAGATGCCGGGGACACCGCGGCGGAAGCTGATCGAGTGCGTGGCACTGTTGCGGTCGACCTCGACGTCGAGGCGGGCCGAGAGGGCGTTCACGACGGAGGCGCCCACGCCGTGCAGACCGCCGGAGGCCGCGTACGAACCGCCGCCGAACTTTCCGCCGGCGTGCAGCTTGGTCATGACGACCTCGATGCCGGACAGTCCGGTCTTGGGCTCGACGTCGACGGGGATGCCCCGTCCGTTGTCCCGGACCTCGACGGAGCCGTCGTCGTGGAGGATCACCTCGATGTGGTCGCAGTAGCCCCCGAGGGCTTCGTCGACGGAGTTGTCGATGATCTCCCAGAGGCAGTGCATCAGGCCGCGGCTGTCGGTCGACCCGATGTACATGCCGGGCCGCTTGCGGACCGCCTCGAGCCCTTCGAGAACCAGCAAGTGCCGCGCGGTGTAGTTGGAACCGTCACGGTCTGCGGTCAGCAGCGCACTGGACGGCACGGACGTTTCGGCGGTCACGCGGTTCGCTCCTCGCTGAATTTGAATCTGGCCCCTGTGGGGTAAAGGCCCCGGCGTCGGTCGCCGGTCAGAGGGTACCGAGGCTTGGTAGAGCCGATGTAACGCCACCCTCGTGATTCCTCATGCTAGTCCAGAGTCGCATACACGTTCGATCCCTCGATGGAGTGAAGCGCACATCACGTTCCCTTCCGGGCATGAACCATTTAGGCTCCGGGCACGTCCTCATGAACAACCGGCAACCCAGCCGGGAGGACTGAACGAGACAAGCAAGCCCAGCAAGCCAAGCGAAACCGTAAAGCGAAGCAGCGATACGGCACATTCGCCGCCAACCGGCAGCAGACAGCCACCTTGACGAAGAAGTTTCAAGGAAAAGGCCCGGGCGGGAACGTTTTCGGCCTGGTTGGATGTTGACCCTGGTACGACAGCTCGTCGAGCTAGAGAAGAGGCGACGTGACTACTGTTCTGACCCCCGCGAGCCCGCTGACGGCCGCTGACCGCTGCGACCGCTGCGGCGCCCAGGCGTACCTGCGCGTCGTCCTGACAAGCGGCGGTGAGCTGCTCTTCTGTGCCCACCACGGGCGCAAGTTCGAGCCGGAACTCAAGAAGATCGCCGCGGAGATACTGGATGAGACCGACCGGCTGACCGCCGTTCCGGCAAGCACCGGCGACGACGAACGCTGACTCTCGCGTCCGACGACGAGCCAAGGGCCGGTCCAGGACCGGCCGATGGGCGGCCGCCCCTCCCACCGGGGCGACCGCCCGTTCTCATAACCCTTTGCGCTCGCTCGATCACCGTACGCGCTGGAGCAATTGGCACAGCGGATGACCAACTACCCGGCTCTCACAGCAGATCGGCCGCCGAGCGCAGCACCGCCGAGATCCGGGTGTACACCCCGGGGCTCTCCGCCCGTCCGCAGCCGCTGCCCCAGGAGACCAGGCCGATCAGCCGGCCGCCCGCCACCAGTGGCCCTCCGCTGTCCCCCTGGCACGCATCGTGCCCACCTCGCTCGTCTCCCGCGCAGAGCATCGTGGACGGTTCGTAGCGGCCGACCGCGCCCCCCGGGTATGCCTGAGCGCACGCCTCGTCCGGCAGCACCCGCACGGGTGCGACGCGCAGCGCGTGCGCGTAGGTGCCGACCCCGGTCGTGTCGCCCCATCCGTAGACCTCGGCGGAGGTGCCGGCTTTGTACGCCGGGTCTCCGTCGCCCGCAGTCCTGATCACATGGCCGGCCGGCAGCGCGCTCGCCAGCGTCAGTACGGCCACATCGGTGGTGTTGGTGTGCGGGTCGTACGCGGGCGCGACCCGTGCCTCCCGTACGGGAATCTCCTGGCCTTCCGCTCCGCGCAGTTCCTCCCGGCCCGCGATGACGCGCAGATCGCGGACCTCCTTCACGGCCGTCCCCAGCACTTCGCGACTGAGGCAGTGAGCGGCGGTGAGCACCTTGGTCGGCGCCACGACGACTCCGCCGCAGAACTGCCCGGCCCGCATACCTCCGAACCGGTCACGGCTGGACAGGGCGACGACCCAGGGGCTGTCCACGGACCGCGCCGGGCGGCCGCCGATGACCACACTGTCGGCGGATGCGGGAGCCGGGTGGGCGAGTGGCACCAGGACCGCTGCAGCCGCCAGGGCCATGGGTCCTGCCAGTGCTCGGGCGATGGGGCGACTCATACAGATCTCCTGACTCTCCGGTGGACTCCGTCCACTCAGAGTCAGTCAGCCCACGTCGGCCCGCACCCGCTGCACGACGACCGAAGCCCACTGCACGACGCCGCCCTGCCTGCCGCACGACGACCGAGGGCCCGGCTCCCTCATGGGAACCGGGCCCTCGGTCACGCGGCTGTCCTGCGCAGTGCGCAGACTCAGTCGAGGTAGTCCCGCAGCACCTGCGAACGGGACGGGTGGCGCAGCTTCGACATCGTCTTCGACTCGATCTGGCGGATCCGCTCACGCGTCACGCCGTAGACCTTGCCGATCTCGTCGAGCGTCTTCGGCTGACCGTCGGTGAGGCCGAAGCGCATGGAGACCACGCCCGCCTCACGCTCCGACAGGGTGTCGAGCACCGAGTGAAGCTGCTCCTGGAGGAGCGTGAAGCTGACCGCGTCGGCCGGGACGACCGCCTCGGAGTCCTCGATCAGGTCACCGAACTCGCTGTCACCGTCCTCACCCAGCGGGGTGTGGAGGGAGATCGGCTCGCGACCGTACTTCTGGACCTCGATGACCTTCTCGGGGGTCATGTCGAGCTCCTTGGCCAGCTCCTCCGGGGTGGGCTCGCGGCCCAGGTCCTGGAGCATCTGGCGCTGCACACGCGCGAGCTTGTTGATGACCTCGACCATGTGCACCGGGATACGGATGGTGCGGGCCTGGTCGGCCATGGCGCGGGTGATCGCCTGACGGATCCACCAGGTGGCGTACGTGGAGAACTTGTAGCCCTTGGTGTAGTCGAACTTCTCGACGGCGCGGATCAGACCGAGGTTGCCCTCCTGGATCAGGTCCAGGAAGAGCATGCCGCGGCCGGTGTAGCGCTTGGCCAGCGAGACGACCAGTCGGAGGTTGGCCTCCAGCAGGTGGTTCTTGGCGCGGCGACCGTCCTCGGCGATGATCTCCAGCTCGCGCTTGAGCTTCGGGGCGAGCTTGTCGGAGTTCGCCAGCTTGTCCTCGGCGAACAGTCCCGCCTCGATGCGCTTGGCCAGCTCGACCTCCTGCTCGGCGTTGAGCAGGGGGACCTTGCCGATCTGCTTGAGGTAGTCCTTGACCGGGTCGGCGGTGGCACCGGCCGCGGCGACCTGCTGTGCGGGAGCGTCGTCCTCGTCCTCGTCGGAGAGTACGAAGCCCGCGCTCTCGGCACCCTCGGGCTCGTCGGCGCCGGCCTTGCCGGGCTGCGCCTCCTCGAGGACCTCGTCACCCTCGATCAGCTCGTCGCTGTCCTTCTTGGCGGCCGTGGTCTTCTTCGCGGCCGTCGTCTTCTTCGCGGCGGTCTTCTTGGCCGCCGTCTTCTTGGCCGCGGTCTTCTTCGCGGCCACCTTCTTCTCGGGCGCTGCGGTCTCGTCGGACGTGGCCGCCGCGATCTCCTCGGACGTGACCGCCGGTGCCGCGGTGGCGGCCGCGACGGTCTTCGTCGTGGTCGTCTTGGCCGCGACGGTCTTGGTGGCG
Source organism: Streptomyces sp. NPDC059909 (assembly GCF_042730885.1). NCBI lineage: Bacteria > Bacillati > Actinomycetota > Actinomycetes > Kitasatosporales > Streptomycetaceae > Streptomyces > Streptomyces sp. NPDC059909. The sequence continues at coordinate 54,291 of NZ_JBHWKX010000019.1, read as the reverse complement.
GTGCGCTTTGCCGGGCTCTTAGCTGCGACGCTCTTGCGGGTGCGCTTGGGCGACTCCGCGGCACTGACCATCAGCGTCACACCCTCTTCCTCGAGGATCTGGTTGAGGCTGCGCAGAACATTCTTCCACTGGGTTGGCGGAATTTGGTCAGCCTCGAAGGCCCGACGCACGTCATCGCCGGCAATCTGCCCATCAGCCTTTCCCCGCTCGATGAGCGCCATCACAGACTCGGACTCGGCGATCTCCGGCGGGAGCGTACGGGATGTGCTGGCCGACACGAACAACCTCTCGGAACGATGGAAAACGGCTTCCGGCCCCGCCCATGATCGGGCCGGAGCCGACGACCGCCGGTTGGGGATGTACCGACGGCGCGGGCTGAACCTCAGAGCTGGACAGCGCCGTGAACGGCGTCTGTATTCCCTTCTGCGGCTGTCACCTCTTAGGTCATCGCACTGTTTCGAGGAGTGTTACGCCCAATCCGCGTGGCCCGAGTCACACCTCATTTGCGACAAAACGACCAGATGGGAAGTTCACTCCGCAATCGCCTCGACGATTGCCTACCCAGCCGCCACTGCCCTACACCGTCCGGGCGATCCTGCACGACGCTTCGCGCGGCCTGCACACGGGGCTTCGTACGGCGTCCGGACGGGTTCCGTACGGCGTCTGGACGCCGATTCCGTACGGAGTTCCGCATGGAACGTTCCGCACGACACTTCGAACAGCGCTCCGCATGGCGATTCGTACGGCTGTCCGCTGGAACGTTTCCATGATCGTGTCGCCGGACCCCTGAGGTCCGGCGACACACGATGGGTACGCCCTGGAACGCCCCGGCCGCGTCAGCGATCAGTGCTCGCGCGGAGCGGGCACGACGCGCTCGACCTCCGGGTGGACGGTGAGAAGTTGACGCATGGCCGTCTCGGCGCTGTTCGCGTCGCCCGAGGCAAGGGCGTCGACGATGCGAGCGTGGTGCGTCAGGGACGGCTCGGAGGCGCGGTCGCATCCGGCGGCGGGGCCACCCGACACCTGGAGGGCGGCGCCGACGATCCCGGACAGGTGCTCCAGCATGCGGTTGCCGGCGACCTGGATCAGGAGGGAGTGGAACTCGGCGTCGGCACGCGCGAAGGTGATGCCATCACCCTGAGTGAGCGCGTGACCCATGATCTCCACCATGTCGCCGAGGCGCTGCTGCACGTCCTCCCGGCCGTGTCCGGCGGCGAGACGGGCGGCGAGCGGCTCGATCGTCCAGCGGAGCTCGGTGAGCTCGCGGCGCTGGTCGTCGCGCTGCGGGCCGAAGGCGCGCCACTCGATGATGTCGGGGTCCAGCAGATTCCAGTCGCTGACGGGACGGACCCGGGTGCCCACGTTCGGGCGGGCACTGACGAGGCCCTTGGCCTCGAGGACGCGGAGCGACTCGCGGACGACGGTCCGGGAGACCTCGAAGCGCTGGCCGATCTCCTCGGGTACGAGCGGACGGTCGGCCCCGAGGTCGCCGGAGACGATCATCTGCCCCAGCTGCTGGACGAGTTGGCCGTGGAGGCCGCGGCCCCGGCTGCCCGCCGCGCGGCGGCCGGCCGCCCGGCCGAGATCGGCGTCCGAGGTGTCCCAGGCCGGGGGGCCGACACGGTCCACGCGGTCGACGCCGGGCACCTCCGGGTAGGGGTATCGGTCGAGATCGCCCGGGCCGGCGAGGCCGGACTCGGCGGGGCGGGCGGCGGTCATCATGGTGTGCGCAAGGGTACTCACGCATCCTTTGTCGGCGTGCCCCTCTCGACCCTTGAGGTCTTTGGTGAAAAGCACACGAAAGGGTGATCGCCGCCCACTCCACAATTGACGACTTATCAGGAAGAAACGGTCATTCGCCGGGGAGCTGCGTGGCGCTCATTGCTTTCACGGGCCCTTTCTGTCACCAACGGACCCTCCCGCGAAGGCCGGTGAGCAAATACCCGCAGAGCAGCGCGCACAGCGACAACGCCAGTGCCGCGCCCACAGGTTGAGCGAGCACGCGCAGACCTGCGAGCAACCAGCGGTCCATCTCGTACGGCCACTGCAGCCAGGCCAGCTCGCGCAAACGGCCCGGAAGTCCGGCGATCGAACGCGCGGACGGCCCTGCGAGTGCCTTCTGCACCAGTGGTACGACCAGCACGGGTACGGCGAGCACGGCCGCCACTCCCGCAGCAGTGAACCGGAAGATCCCGGCGGCGAGCAGGCCCGACCAGGCACAGCCGACCACCAGGCCCGACCAACTCGCCGAAAGTGCCCCCCAGTTTTCCGGGACGGACGCCAAGTCGCGTCCGTAGGCGAGGCCGAGTACCTGCCAGTTCAGTACGGCGACGAGAAACCCGAGCACAAGCGCGGCCGCTGCCGTCACCGCGAGCTTCGCAAGCAGCAGCCCGAGGCGGCGCGGGACGGTCCCGCGACCGGACGCGAGGGCGGGGTAGCGGAACTCGTTGCCGAAGGAGAGGGCGCCGAGCAGTCCTGCCCCGAGGGCGGCGGGCGGCAGCGGCAGCACCCTGGGCCAGGCGGCGAGGAGGCCCGGGAGCGGGGTGCCGCCGGTGTGGGCGAGCAGCGCCGAGAGGCCGGCGGAGACGACAAGAACGGCCGCCACGAGCAGATGGGTTGTCGGGACGCCGATGAGGCGGCGGAGCTCGTAACGCACGGGCTGGAGAGGCGTGCGCATCGGGCGGACGAGGAGCGGAGGCGACGACCTCCTGGCCTCTGCGGCCGGGGGAGGAGTGGAGGTGGGGACGACGGGGGTGTCCGGGACGGGCCTCGGCGCGGGGGCAAGGGTGGGAGTGGGGGCGGTTGAGGAGGCGGTGGTGGGAGTGGGGGCGGGAGGGGGCGGGGGCGCGGTGTCGCCGATCTCGTCGGCGAGCTGGTGGATGAGGACGCCGTGCCGGTATGCGGTGTCGCCGATCTCGGCGCAGCTGCTGCCGAAGACGAAGAGTCGGTTGCCATCTTCGGTGACCACTTCGACGGAGCGCTGCGCTGCCCGGGCTTCGCGGCTCACCACGGCGGCGAGCCGCGCGGCGTGCGGGGTACGCACCACGACGCGCGGCCGCAACCGCGTGCGGGCGAATGCGGCGATGTCCTGGTCGGCGACCAGGCGCCCTCCGTCGACGGTGACGACGCGATCGGCGGTCCGGGCCGCCTCCTTGGGGTCCTCGGTGGTGTACAGGACTGTGCCGCCCTGCGCCGCATGGGCACGCAGCAGCCCGAACAGCCAGCTGCTCTCCCGCGGGGACAACCCTTTGGCCGGATCGTCGAGCAGCAGCGTGTGCGGATCCCCCAACAGGGCGCAGGCCACGCCGAGTCTGCGGTCCATACCGAGGGAAAGGCTGCCGAGCCGGGCGTCCCGCAGGGCGCCGATCCCGACGACCTCCAGCATGTCGTCGGCGCGCGATGCAGGCACTCCTGCGGCGGCGCAGAGCATTCGGAGCTGGCCGCGCACTGTACGGGCCGGATGCCCGGGCACATCGCCGAGCAGCACCCCCACCTCACGCGCGGGGTGTGCGATGCGGTGCAGGGGGCGACCTCGGAAGTAGGCGACCCCGCGGCCCGCTTCGAGTTCGAGCATCAGACGCAGGGCCGTCGTCTTGCCGGAGCCCCGCACGCCCAGCAGTGCGGTGACGGTGCCGGGCAGCGCCTCGAAGGTCAGGTCGTCCACGGCGGGCGGGGCGCCCTGGCGCGGGATGCTGGTGAGTCCGATGGCCTGGAGCATCGCTTCTCTCGCGGGAGGTGAGACCGCTGAGCGGGCAGGGCGGGTACGCGGTCGCATGCGGGTACCGCAGAAAGATAACGCGACATTTCCGACTTTTAGGGCAAGACGGCCCGGGTGGTGGGCAGGCCAACCGCGCACGGTCCCTGTCGGACGCCCCAGCCGCACGACCTCGCCCCACGACGCCGGCATACGTCGGCGCACGTCCAACCGCGATCCCGCAGCAATCCGACAGCGAACCGATGACGATCCGGCGGAGACCCGCCGCCTCAGACCTCGGGCCGCAGCATGGGCGGGTTGAGCAGCGTCGCGCCACCGGCCCGGAACAACTGGGCAGGGCGACCGCCCTGGCGGGTCGTCGTCCCGCCCGCGGGCACCAGGAAGCCCGGCGTCCCGGTCACCTTCCGATGGAAGTTCCGGGGGTCCAGGGCGACACCCCACACCGCCTCGTACACCCGCCTCAGCTCGCCCACCGTGAACTCGGGCGGGCAGAACGCCGTCGCCAGCGACGAGTACTCGATCTTGGACCTGGCACGCTCCACACCGTCCGCCAGGATCTGCGCATGGTCGAAGGCGAGCGGCGCGGGCGGCTCACCTTCGCGTCCGCCGTGCTCCTGGTTCAGCAGCGACTCGACGGGAGCCCAGCGCGCACTGTTCGCGTCGCCGCCGGCGCGAGGCGACGGCAGATCCGGTGAGAGCGCGAGATGGGCGACGCTCACCACCCGCATCCGGGGGTCGCGCTTCGGGTCGCCGTAGGTGGCCAGCTGCTCCAGGTGGGCACCGTTGTCCGGCTCGGGCGAACCGGGGTCGTGCACACACAGCCCCGTCTCCTCGACGAGCTCCCGCGCCGCTGCCGCCGCCAAGTCCTCATCGGCCCGTACGAATCCTCCGGGCAGCGCCCAGCGGCCCTGGAACGGCGGCTCCCCGCGGCGTACGACCAGGGCGCAGAGCGCGTGGCGACGCACGGTGAGCACGACCAGGTCGACGGTGACTGCGAAGGGCGGAAAGGCCGACGGGTCGTAGGGCGACATGCCGCGATCATAGTCGTCTTCCTGACGATAAACACTCCCTTCGTGATCGGTAGCGATGACTTCTTCCCGCACCCCGTGCCCTGTTCGGATCGTCGTGGCCATCCCCCTCATGCTCTCCCTCCGACTCCCAACTGAAGTCCGTCGGCGGCTTCCTCGACCATGCCGAGCCCGAGTCTGCTGACCCGTACGGAGAAGGGCTCCCCGGCGACCCGCAGCCCGGAGAACTGAACGGCACCGAGCGGAGCGGAGCGCATCGGGTGCAGCGCGACCGTGCCGGCCGGTGCGTCGGGGCGGATGCCGACGAGGGCGGTCAGCAACTGGATCCCCGCAGCGGCGGACACCGCCGCCGGACGGCAGGCCGCTGGGTGCGGAACGGGCACGGCACCGGCGGTCCGCTGCTCCCCGCGTACATCTCCGGGAGCCGGTACCCGAAAAACTCAGCCGCGTCGAGGACACCGCGGAGCAGGGAACTCGCCTCTCTCTCGTATCCGGCGGCCGCCAGACCCGCGACGGCCACGCCCGTCTCGTGCACCCGCACCGCTCCCGAGCGGTGTCCGAACGGATTGTGTCCGGGCTCCTTGGCGTCCAGACTGCGCAGCCCCCAGCCGGAGTCCAGGCCGGGGCCGCCGAGCAGTCTCGCCACCTTTTCCGTCTGTACGTGGTCGAGCAGTCCGAGGGCTTGCCGGCCGCCGCCTTGCAAGCCCGTGTCCAGGAGGTGCACCGCTGCGCCGCCCAGGTGGAGCACGGGCCTGCCGCCGCGGGTGCGGGCCGCCGCCGGCCGCCCGCCACTGCGGTCGTCCAGCCAGAACCCCTCACGGAAGCTTCGGCGCAGTCTGCTCGCCCACTCCCGCCACCACCCGGCTCCCGGCCGCCCGCATGCTTCCAGGACATCCGCTCCCAGCAACGCGGCACGATGCGCGTGCGCCTGCGTCTCGGCGCGCTCGACGGCGGCGGGGCCCGGCTCGCGCAGCAGCCCGTCGTCGCCGGCGGCCTCGCGCAGCCAGGCCAGACAGCGCTCCGCCACCGGCAGCAGTTCCTCCAGCTCCCGCTCGGGCAGCCCCCAGCGCCACGCCTCGGCGAGGACTGCCGGGAAGGCGAGCGTCGCTTCGATTCCTGTGCAGCCTGGGGGAAGGTGCGGGCCCACGTCCCGCAGGGGTCCGGGGATACGGCCGCAGTCAGGTCCCGTGCCGCCGATCTGGCTGCGGGCGAGCGTGCGCAGAGTGGCCGCCGCGAGTCGCGTGCCGGCCGGCAGCGCCATGCGCACCGCCCAGAGCGCCTCGGCGGGTGCGAGCCCGCAGCGCCAGGGCGCACCGGCGGCCGGATACACGTCCAGGGGCTGGTCACGGTCGCGCAGCAACAGCGCGCCGAGGTCGGCGAGGCATGCCTGGAGCAGGCTCGCCACGCGCGGATCGTCGCTCTCGGCCCGCGCATCCGCCAGGGGACTCCCTCCGGTGCTGCCGGACGGTCCGGCGGGCCGGCCGGCGCCGCCGACCCGGAGCTCGATGGTCCGGCTCTCTCCGGGCGCCAGCTCGAAATCCCAGCGCAGCAGCCCCGCGGAGGCCAGGGCGTCCGCCGGTGGCGGGACCGCGGTGACGGAGGTGTGGTGGCCACCGGGCGCGGACCAGCGCAGGCCCGAGGCGTGGACGCCGGCGGGCAGCTCGGGTCCGGCGCGGCCCGCCGCCACCGCGCCCAGGTCGGCGAGATCGGTGCCGAGCGAAAGCTCGACGGGGAACCGGAGGGTGCGGCCGGACCAGCTGCGCAGCGTGATCCGCTCGGTGCCGTCGGCGTCCCTCGACCGCTCGACGCCGATCTCGGGGTCGGGTCCGGCGTCGGCGGGGGTACGTGCCAGGGCGAAGAACACGGCCCTGTCCGCCGAGACCAACCTCCCCTGGACGACGACCGGTTCGGTCCCTGCGATCCGCAACCGGCTGCGGGAGAGGAGTCTGCGGCCCGAGCGGTAGACACCCTCGAGGCCCAGTCCGGTGAGCTGACCGTGCTCCGCCGACACGGCCAGGCTCGGCAGCGCGACACACATGAGCGTGTGGTGCAGCGGAGGCGGAGCCATGGGCCGCCTCGTGCCGGGTGGCCCGGCTCCGGGTGGCGCGCCTGTGGCGAGTGATGCGCGCCCGGTGCCGGGGGTGGAAGCGGAGGACGCGAGGGTGAATCCAGGTGTGCCGGAGGCCGATGCCGACGCAGGGACCTGGGCGGAGGCCTGGAAATGGTCGCTGAGGGCCATGTGGATTCTGCTGTGCCTTCTGTGCGCTCAGGACAGCCGCTACGAGTACGGCGGCACGGGTCGAACGACACCGCCACACACATGAACGGCCCCGCACCCGCAAGGGTCACGCCCGTCATCGTCCGTCTCCTGAACTGCGCCGCCCACCGCCACGACCCACCGTGCGTGTCCTGCCTCGGCCGGCCACCGTGCCGGGGCTCGGAGCTGGGCGGCGCCGGGACGGGGTGGCCGCCCCCGGTGCCGAGGGACCGGGCCGCGGGACCTTCCTCTTCACAGCCTTCTCCGGCAAGCGCCCTGTCCCCGAGCGCGACCGGGACGACTGCGTCGGCGTCGCGGTCCGGCCGCCCGGCACATCCCCGGCCGCGGCCGGGGCGGCGCCTTCCGATGCGTGTCGCTCCCCCCGCAGGCAGCGACGCAGCGACTCCGGATCCAGCCCGTCGTTGCACGCCTGGTGAAGCAACCGCGCGAAGACGTATTCCGGGTCCGTGCGCAGGGCGAGACTGAGAGCCACTCGGGCACCGGGCTCGTCGCCGATCGACCAGGAGACCCACCCGGCCAGGGCGAGCGGTGCGGCCGCATGCTCCATGTACGGCCCGACGCAACGCCGCGACAGCGCCCGCCAGAGCCGCAGCGCCTGATCGGCCTCCTGCCCCTCCATCCACGCCGCGGCACGGTCCCGGGTGTCCCGGTCCTGGAGCCCGAGGATGACGGCGGCCGCCTCATCGTGCGAGATGAGTCTGTCGTCCCCAGCGTCCGCCTCCGGCCATCCGACACCCAGGGTCGCTTTCTCCCCTAGCCGCTTCATCAGGCGGCGGGCGAGCCGCAGCGTCTCCGCACCGACCTGCTCCCGGCTCTCCTGGTCCAGAATCCTGGGCACCATCGCGGAAGCCGTGGTGTCGAGCGCTCGCTCCTGCTCGGCCGACATGGGCGTCCGCGGCTCCAGCCGTGCCTCCAACTCCCGCAGCGACCCCCGCACCTGAATCCCGGCGTAGGCGGCGGCCGCGGCCATCACGGACGTGCCCTGCATCGCCATGGCAGTCCCCTCCACCGGACAGCACCGGGAGTCCGGACAGCAGTAGGACCAGAAGCGGCCGCCGGAGATGCACAGTGCTTCGTACACGGGCACGTCGAGCGAGCCGCAAGCCGTCCGCAGCCACTGCGCCAGCGGTCGGAGCCGCTCCATCACCGACTGGCCGGTCTCTCCCTCCGCCGGATCCTGGCAGAGGAAGACGACAATGCCGTCCGGCCTGGCTCCCCGCCGCTCGCTGGCTTCGACGAGACACTCGGCAAGCTGCTCGGCCACCGGCAGCCACTCCCGCTGAGCGGAGGGAATGCCGACCCTGAGCCGTCCGCCGAAGCGGCCTCGCGGGCCGTGGAGGGCGACCAGGACCACCGAATCGGTCGGGTGAAATCCCATCAGATACGGCAGGGCATCGGCGAGCTCGGCGGGGCCGCGCAGGGTGATGGACGGCTCGTCGGCCCGACCGCCGGACCCGGCCGCCAGGCCGAGAGGCTCACCTGCCCCATCGCGGGATTCTCCGACCCGACCATGAGACTCAGCGGGCGCGCCATGAGGATCGCCGGCGGCCAGAACGTCGGACTCGGTCCGATCTTCTGCCTCCGTCCGACCGTGGGACTCAGTCGGCGCGGCGCGGCGCTCGCCTGCCCGACCGTCGGACCTGGCCCGATCGCGCGACTCGCCCCGACCGCCACGGCCGCCCGCCTCCGCCCGGCCGTGAGGCTCGGCCAGACCACCGGACTCCGCCCGATCGCGCGACTCAGCCCGGCCGTCGGGCTCGTGGGATTCATGGGAGCTGTTGTGTTCGTTGCTGTTTCGCATGCCTCGACGGTCCCGTGATCAAGACATCCTCGCCAGCCCTGTGGATAACGTTATCCACAGGCTGGCCGCCACGTTCGCGCATTGTCCGTGCCATCGGGTTGCATGGGGGCATGACCAACACAGACCGCGCAGATCTGAGGGCCTCGGCCGATTCCGTCCTCGCACGCCTCGTCGGGGACGCCACCGGCTCCGCCAGGCTGCGCGAGGACCAGTGGCGTGCCATCGAAGCGCTCGTCGCCGACAAGCGCAGAGCCCTGGTCGTCCAGCGGACCGGTTGGGGCAAGTCCGCCGTCTATTTCGTCGCGACCTCTCTGCTGCGGGAGCGCGGAAGCGGTCCGACGGTGATCGTCTCGCCACTTCTCGCGCTCATGCGCAATCAGGTGGAGGCCGCAGCCCGCGCGGGTATCCGGGCCCGGACGATCAATTCGTCGAACACCGAGGAGTGGGACACGATCCAGGCGGAGGTCGCCGCCGGCGAGGTCGACGTGCTGCTGGTCAGTCCGGAGCGGCTCAACAACCCGGACTTCCGGGACCAGGTGCTGCCCAAGCTCGCCGCCGCGACCGGGCTCCTGGTCGTCGACGAGGCGCACTGCATCTCGGACTGGGGCCACGATTTCCGGCCCGACTACCGGCGACTGCGCACGATGCTCGCCGACCTGCCACCGGGTGTTCCGGTGCTCGCGACGACTGCCACCGCCAACGCCCGCGTGACCGCGGATGTCGCCGAGCAGCTCGGGACGGGTGCGGGCACCGACGCGCTGGTCCTGCGGGGTCCGCTCGACCGGGAAAGCCTCAGCCTGAGCGTGCTTCAACTCCCCGATGCCGCTCACCGGCTGGCCTGGCTGGCGGACCATCTCGGCGACCTGCCCGGCTCCGGCATCATCTATACGCTCACGGTCGCGGCGGCCGAAGAGGTCACGACATATCTGCGGCACTGCGGACACACCGTCGCGTCCTATACGGGACGTACGGAGAACGCGGACCGGCAGCAGGCCGAGGACGACCTGCTCGCCAACCGCGTCAAGGCTCTGGTGGCCACCTCCGCCCTGGGCATGGGCTTCGACAAGCCCGACCTCGGATTTGTGGTCCACTTGGGCTCGCCCTCCTCCCCCATCGCCTACTACCAGCAGGTGGGCCGGGCCGGGCGAGGCGTGAAGCACGCCGAGGTGCTGCTCCTGCCTGGCAAGGAGGACGAGGCGATCTGGCAGTACTTCGCCTCGGTCGCCTTCCCCCCGGAGGAGCTCGTGCGGCGCACCCTGGACGTGCTCGCCCACGCGGGCAGGCCACTCTCGCTGCCCGCCCTCGAGCCCTTGGTCGAACTGCGGCGCACGCGGCTGGAGACGATGCTCAAGGTGCTCGACGTGGACGGCGCGGTGCGCCGGGTGAAGGGTGGCTGGACGACGACGGGCGAGCCTTGGGTGTACGACGCGGAGCGCTATGCCTGGGTGGCACGGCAGCGGGAGGCCGAGCAGCAGGCGATGCGTGACTACGCGTCGGCGGTGGGCTGCCGGATGGAGTTCCTGCGGCGGCAGCTGGACGACGAAGAGGCGGCCCCATGCGGCCGTTGCGACAATTGTGCGGGAGCCCGCTTCGACACCGGCGTGTCGACCGGGGCGCTGGACGCAGCGCGCGGGGAGCTGGGCCGGCCCGGTGTGGAGGTGGAGCCGCGCAAGATGTGGCCCACCGGACTGGCGGCCGTCGGAGTCGATCTGAAGGGCCGTATCCCGATCGGCGAGCAGTCGCTCACGGGCCGGGCGCTGGGTCGGCTGTCCGACATCGGCTGGGGCAACCGGCTCCGCCCGATGCTTGCCCCGCAGGCTCAGGACGGACAGGTTCCGGACGATGTGGTGAACGCGGTCGTGAGCGTCCTGGCCGACTGGGCCAAAGGGCCCGGCGGCTGGTCGTCGGGCGCAGCGGACGCACCGCCCCGCCCGGTCGGCGTGGTCACCATCGCCTCGCGCAGCAAGCCACGGCTCGTCGCCTCGCTCGGGTCCCGCATCGCCGAAGCCGGTCGTCTGCCGCTGCTCGGTACGGTCGAGTACGCGCCGGAGTGGCAGGACACGCACATCTCGCGAACGAACAGCGCACAGCGGGTGCGGGGGCTGCACGATGCGCTGGTCGTTCCGCCCGCGCTTGCCGCAGCGGTCCAGGCGGCGGCCGGGCCGGTTCTGCTCATCGACGATCTCTCGGACAGCGGCTGGACTCTCGCCATCGCGTCGCGGCTGCTGCGCCGAGCCGGAGCAGAGGGGGTGTTTCCGCTGGTCCTCGCGGTTCAAGCCTGAAAGGCGTGGTGGTTGGCCCGATTGGGCAGGGATATGAGCGTCATACCTGCCTATTCCAGTCAGCGTGCTCAATTGCTCGTTGCCGCTCGCCCGCAGGCCCGCAAGAATTGGAACTGTCCCCCGCACGGCCCGTTCGCGGTCCCGAAGGGCTGTGCTGCGGTGCGACTCACCGACCCCTGCCCGCTCTGTGGGCGCGTATGCGAAGGGAGGAACGTGACCTTCGGATTCGCTTCGTCCGCAGCCACTTCGATCAACGGATCGGCCAATTCCGCCGGCCTCGCCAGGATGCTGGAGCCGGCCGAGTGGGCGGCAGCCGGGATCCCTCTGCTGCGCAATCCCCGCGACGTCGTCAGCGGCCTGCACACCCGCCACCGGCCGACTCCGTCGACAGCCGTCGTGGCCGTGCTGGACCAGGAGGAACGACTGGCGGCCAGCGCCTCGTTCACCCGGCGTGCCGCCCCTGCCGACGGCTGGGAGTTCCGCAACGCGCTGCTGGCCCAACTGCGCCGGGTCATCCCGCACGATCTGCGCCGCCGCACCCCGGTCCGCACCGCCGTGTTGCTCTACTGCCGCGAGGGCGACGAGCGCTGGACGGAGGAGGACGGGGCGTGGATGTGGGGCCTGCGCGACGCCTGCACCCTGCACGGGCTCCGCTGCGGCGCGTACATCACGCTGACGCGTGGTGGGTGGCAGGTGCTCGGTGAGGGGCGCGGCGGGCGCCGGCCCCACTCCGAGTCCCGGCCCGGCGATTTCGGTGACGAGGTGAAGGATCCGGCGGTGCTTCCGCTGCGCACGGCGAGCGGGGCGGCCGAGGTGCTGCGCCGGACGGCGGCCCGCTGAGCCGGGCGCCGCGGGACGTCGGTCACCTCTCCGGGTCCCTCCCCGCCGGGGCTGTCCCCGTACGCGTACGTCGAAGTGACCGGCCGCGGTGCACGGCCGGCCTGACACGACGACCGCACCACGCACTGGGCGCGGGCGGCACCGTGGCAGCGGCGCGGCGTTGACTCAGACGCCCGCGCCGAGCACGGCGTTGATGCGCTGCGGATCTCCGCACACGATGAGCAGCGCTCCCGCGCGGCTCATGGCGACGGGCAGGGCCCGGGCGGCCTCGTCGTCGCTGCCGCCGTTGACGGCGACGACGACCACGTGCCGGGTCGCAGCACGTCCCGCCGAGGCGGCGTCCGCGTAGAAGACGTCGTCACGGGCGTCGTGCTGCGCCCAGTAGGCGCCTTCGCCGAAGGACAGCTCGTGCGCCGCCCACGGATGCTGTTCACCCGTGGTGAGCACCAGGATGTCGCCGGGCGCCCGACCGGAGTCGAGCAGCAGGTCGACAGCCTCGTCGGCGGCGTCGAGCGCGCCCGTGGCTGTGGCCGGGATCAGCTGGATCTGCGGTACGGAACGATTCTCCTGCCGGGGAGAAGCGCTCTGCCCGACAGAGGGGTGCGTGCGCTGTGCAGGCGGCGTGGGCCTGGCCGGACCGGGGCCCGGGCGACCGGGACGGGGCGCGGCCGCGGTACGCGGACCGGGTACGGGACGGGGGGTCGGCGCGGTGCGGCCGGCGGCCGGAGTAGCGCGGGGACCCTGGGCACTCTCGTGAATCTGAGGCTCCTCGGGGATGAGAGGCATGGGTGGATGTCTATCAAACGCCGATGCGTCTGACATCGGCGGGTAGGCACATAAGTGCGACCGGACTCGTCAGGCCGCTCGCACAGCGGTCGGTCGACCGGCCGGATCAGAAGTCGAAGCCGAGTTGGCCCCCACTCTCCAAAGCGGCCGCCTCCGGGGAGATCCGGACCTTCTTCAGGTGTCGCCATTGCGGCAGCGCGTCGAGGAAGGCCCAGGACAGCCGGTGGTACGGCGTGGGGCCCAGCTCCGCGAGCGCCGCCTTGTGCACGGGCGACGGATAGCCGGCGTTCTCCGCGAACCCGAAGGGTTCGCACACCGGCTCCAGCCCCAGCTCGGTCATCATCGCGTCCCGGTGCACCTTGGCGATCACCGAGGCGGCCGCGACCGCAACACAGGACTGGTCGCCCTTGATGACCGTACGAACGCGCCAGGGCAGACCCAGGTAGTCGTGCTTGCCGTCGAGGATGACCGCGTCGGGCCGCACCGGCAGTGCGTCCAGGGCACGCACGGCCGCCAGCCGCAGCGCAGCGGTCATCCCGAACTCGTCGATCTCCTCCGGGGACGCGTGCCCGAGGGCATGCGACGTGACCCACGTCTCCAGTTCCTTCGCCAACTCCGTACGGCGCTTGGGAGTGATCAGCTTGGAGTCGGTGAGTCCGGCAGGGGGCCGGCGCAGCCCTGTGACGGCTGCGCATACCGTGACCGGCCCGGCCCACGCCCCGCGCCCGACCTCATCGACTCCGGCGATGATCTTGGCACCGGTGGTGGCCCGGAGCGAGCGCTCAACGGTGTGGGTGGGTGGTTCGTACGGCATGGCGCCAGACAGGTTACGCCGCCCGGACGGGCCACAACACCCCGGATCCCGATCCCCGGACCCCGACCGGGTCTCATCGTGTACGCGGGCTCAGCAGGGGCACCATGATCTGGTCGATCATCTCGGCAATATCAGCGTCGCTCCATTCGCTTCCGCACACCTTGGCGCGATACATCATCATCGCCGGAATCACATCGAGGACCAGGCCGCCGGTGGCGCCGGCGCGGACGTCACCCCGCTTGATACCCCTGTGCACCACCTCCTGGAAAAGGCGGACCGACGGTTCGATGACCCCCCGGAAGATCAGGGCATGGAAGCGCTCGGCCGTGGAGGTATCACATTCGTGAAGCACCGAGCGGAGCGCACACCCCGGCTTGGAGTACATCGCCGCCCGCATCCGCCGGCAGAGCTGATAGAGGTCCTCGCGGACACTTCCGTGATCGGGTGCGTCACCGAGACTGGGGAGTCCGGCCTGCAGCGCGTCCGCGACGAGATCCTCCTTGGACGGCCAGCGGCGGTAGACCGCGGCCTTGCCGGTCTGGGCGCCGGCGGCGACTCCCTCCATGGTCAGCCCGTTCCAGCCGACGGTGCTCAGCTGGTCGAGCGCGGCGTCGAGGATCGCCCGCTCCAGCACAGGTCCACGGCGTCGCAACGACATCGACCGCGGCCGAGCGGTGGCCGCAGATCGCGAAGTAACCATCAACAACTCTCCATCGCAGCAGTGCGGTAGCTCCAGTGAACGCTTGCGTTCACTGTCGGGGACTCACTACCGTTGAGAACACAGTGAACGGATCCGTTCACTAACTCAAGTGCGGGGGGACCATAGTGACAACCTCTCAGCTAGAAGCACAGCGCAAGCCGGGCGCGCCACGCCGGGAGGGGCGCCCCGGCATCGCCCTCACCGTCATCGCCGCCTGCCAACTCATGGTGGTACTCGACGCGACGATTGTGAACATCGCGCTTCCGCATATTCAGGACGCGCTCAGCTTCTCCACCACCGACCTCTCGTGGGTACTCAGCGCCTACACCCTGACCTTCGGCGGACTGCTGCTGCTCGGCGGTCGGGCGGGTGACATCCTGGGCCGCCGCCGGGTGTTCATGGCGGGCATCCTGATCTTCACGCTCGCCTCGCTGCTCGGCGGACTGGCCCAGGAGCCGTGGCAGTTGCTCGCCGCGCGAGCGCTCCAGGGCGTCGGCGGCGCGATCGCCTCACCCACCTCACTCGCCCTGATCACGACGACGTTCCCCGAAGGACCGGAGCGCAACCGGGCGTTCGGCGTGTTCGCCGCCGTCTCCGCCGGCGGTGGCGCGATCGGACTGCTGGCCGGCGGCATGCTCACCGAGTGGCTCGACTGGCGCTGGGTGCTCTTCGTCAACGTCCCGATCGGCATCCTGATCGCCTTCCTCACCCCGCTGTACATCACCGAGTCGGAGCGCCATCCCGGCCGGTTCGACATAGCGGGCGCACTCACCTCCACCGCCGGTATGGCCTCGCTGGTCTACGGATTCATCCGGGCATCGGAGGAGGGCTGGCGGGACTCGCTCACCCTCGGGTCCTTCGGCGCTGCGGTGGTGCTGCTCGCGGCCTTCGCGATCGTCGAGTCGCGGGCGCGGGAACCCATCACTCCGCTCAGGATGTTCGCCGACCGGAACCGATCGGGTACGTACGTCATCATGCTGAGCCTGGCCGCGGCGATGTTCGGCATGTTCTTCTTCATCGTGCTGTTCGTCCAGAATGTGCTCGGTTACAGCCCGATCGAGGCCGGTCTGGCATTCCTTCCCGTCACGGTCGCGATCATCACCGGCGCGGGGCTGTCCCAGCGGCTGCTGCCGGTGCTCGGCCCCAAGCCGTTCATGGTCACGGGTTCCCTGCTCACCGGCATCGGCCTTTTCTGGCAGACCCTCATCAGCCCGGACAGCTCGTACGTGAGCGGCGTCCTCGGCCCGATGGTTCTCTTCGGCTTCGGCATGGGCCTCAACTTCGTGACGTTGACCCTGACCGCCGTCTCGGGGGTGGCCCAGCACGAGGCGGGTGCGGCCTCGGGGCTGCTCAACGCGACGCAGCAGGTGGGCGGATCGCTGGGTCTTTCGATCCTGGTCACCGTGTTCGGTACGGCGAGCCGGGACGAAGCGGGGAAGCAGGTTCCGTCCTTCCTGGCGCAGGCGACACCGGAGCAGCAGGCGGAGTTCGCCAAGACGCAGGAGCTGCCCGCGCCCTGGGGCCACGAGGTGCTGACGGAAGGCATCTCCACGTCGTTCACGGCGGCGGTGGGGATGGTGCTTCTGGCGCTGCTCACGGCGGTCGTGGTGATACGCGTCCGCAAGAGCGACCTGGATGCGCTGAGCGGCGCGGCGGGGGCGGCCGGACCCGCCGCATAGCGGGTGCCCGAGCAAGGGTGTGCGGTCCGTCCCACGGGGGGACGGACCGCACACCCTGCCGTACGCGCCCTGGCCTCAGTCCATGCCGGTGCCGGGGTCGTAATCGTCGTAGCTGTCGCCGTCGCCGAACTCGGCGTCCCCGTCGTATTCGTCCCGTTCCCCGCCGTACAGCCCCTCCCCCGGACAAGCGTCCCGGTCGACCTCGGCAGGCCGCTTCTCCAGGATCGACCGGGCCCGTACCTGGCCCCAACTGGTGGCATACCAGGGTTCCGCTTCGTCGAGATCGGCCTCGAGGCTCGTCAGCGCGCAGGAGCGCAGTGGCTCAGGCAGCCGGTCGAGGGCGGGCACGGCATCTGCCGACAGATCGCGCAGATAGTCGACATCGATCTTGTCGGTCCTCTCGTAGCGCTGCACGTTCCGCTCGGCGATCAATGCGTCCGGGGACGCGAGGCCGAAGGCCAGCACGGCGGCCGCGGCGCTGCCCACGACGGCGCGGGGCAGCCAGCGGCTGCCGAAGAGCCCCGCTGCGATGATCAGCACGATCACCAGACCGAGCCACAGTTCCATCGCGGCGACGGAGACCCGCAGCCGTGTCAGCCCGTACGCGTCGACGTACAGGTCCATCCTGCGCAGCGCGGACGCCACAACGACAAGGGTGAGCACGCACAGCGTGCCGAGCACCGCGCGCACCAGGGTGCGGTCGCGGGCGCCGTCGCGGGGGGCCCAGCGCAGGGCGAGCCCGATGACGATCAGCGTGAGCAGGGTGGCCCAGAGCAGTTGCCAGAAGCCCTGGCGGGCGTACTCCGCGTAGGTCAGTCCCGTCTCGCTCAGGACCTTGTCGTAGCCCCCGAAGAGGACGGCGAGCTGGACCGCGATGAAGGCGGCGAAGAGGAGGTTGAGGACGACGAGGGGCAGCGCCCACTCGAACCGGCCCCGGGCCTTCCCTGGTCCCATGGTGAGGCTGTCCCAGCGGAGCGGGGCGGCGGCGGTGCGGGCCGCGGCGAGTGCGCCGACGAGGCCGAGCAGGAAGAGGAAGAACCGCCAGGGACCATCGACGATCGAGACGTCGGGAATCAGCTCGCCGAGCAGATCGGCGAAGGCGGCGTCGGCGCCCGCGAACAGGGCGCCGAACACGACGAGCAGCACCGCCGCCACGGCGATCGTCCGGACGACGGGCCCCCAGCGGCCGCGGGAGCCGTCCGCACGCTCACGCAGCCCGCGCCAGCCCCAGACCGGCCCGGAGACGAGCGAGTCGACCAGTCCCACCGAGCCGAAGAGCACGCCCGGCCAGCCGCGCCCACCGTGCAGGGCGAGCGAGCCGACCGCGAGCGCGGACACAACGGCCAGGAATGTGGGCCATCCTGCGTCGCGAAGTGCGGGAACGACGAGCAGGGCCAGCACACCGATCGCCCAGACGGCAGTCCAGGGGCGGAGCCGACGACCGGCAGCCCGGGCGGCGAAGAAGGCGGCGAGGGCGGTCGGCACGGCCACGATCAGCAGATTCACCCCGATCCCGTCGCCGAGCAGCAGGGCACTCAGCAGCGCGGTGGCGAGGGCGGACCAGAGCGTGGCCACGCGTACGGGAGAGGGTGGTGCGGGCCGTATGCCGGCAAGCCGGGACGGGGCCGTCGGCGCCTTCGGTGGCCAGGACTGTGTGTGGTGGGGCCAGGGCGACGGGGGCGCGTATCCCGGTCCCGGTGCCGGCTGCGGAACCGGGCCGTGCGACTGCGGCGGCGTCACCGTGGCCGAGGCGCTCGGCCCGGAAGCCTCCTGCCCCCGTTTCCGCTCCTCGGTCCGGTCGGAGCCCGTGACGTGCCCCGACTCCTGGCTCTGGTCTCGCTCCTGATCCGGTATTCGATCACCGGCCTCGTCCGAGCCGGGCCCCGGACGCAGGCTGAGCCCCGCGTCCGCATGCGCATTCGGACCCTGGTCACCCGCAGGCTCCGGGGCCGATCCCACGGCAGGTGCCTGGACCCCGCCCTGGCGCGGACCGGGCGCCTCGCCGCCGGGCCGGTCTTCCGGTTCCGGCCCGAGGCCGGATGGTGTGGACGATACGTCTGACACGGGAACCCCCTCCCCACCGGGTGGCCCCTGCCCTGCCCTATGGCGGCACTGAGGTCCCGGCGTCTCATTGGCGTGCGCCGTTCATGATCAACGCAGTCGCGTGGCCGAAAGGGTAGCCCGCCGCAAACCGGCACGGTCGTCCGCGGCCGTGCTGTGGCAGGACCGTGACAGTCGGACCGCACCACTGGCTCCGGTGCGCCGAGTCGTACGAGCCGTCCCGTCTCAGGCCCGGTCAAAGGTCTCAGGCCGGCCGCAACGGGTCGCACTGCCGGATGCACCGCCCCCGGGTGCGCCGCCTCCGGGCGACCTGCCACCCGGCGCCGTACCGCCGGGCCTTACTGGCCAGGCGTCCGGACGGCTCGTGTCGGCCGGGCCGTGCGGACCTCGGCCCGCCGCCACACCTCAAGCCACCCCACCATCGATCTGACCAGAACCGACCAGCGCCGGGGCCGGAGCTCAGACCACCCGGGTCGGGAGCCAGGCGGGCAGGTCCTCGGTGCGGTCCAGCCACTCCGCCGGCGGGGAGCCCGCCTCCGCCGCTGCGACCACTCCGCCGGCGATCGCGCAGGTCGTGTCCACGTCCCCACCCACCTGGGCGGTCGTCCAGAAGACCTGCTCGAAGTCGCCGAGCGCCCGGGCCGCCGACCAGAGCGCGAACGGCACCGTGTCGTGCGCGCTCGTACGCCGCCCGCTGCCGAGCACCGCGGCGACCGTGCTCGCGTCGCCGTAGTCCAGCATGTCCCGCGCCCTGCGCAGTCCCGCCCCCACCGCACTGCGCGGCACGAGCGCGACCACCCCGTCGAGCAGCTCGGTGGGCGTGGGCGGCCCTGCCGGGGAGGCGACCAGGGCCGCGGCCGCCGCGACCGCCATGCTGCCCACCACGGCCTCGCGATGCTGATGCGTCGTGTACGACGAGATCTCGGCCTGGTGCGTGGCCTGCTCCGGATCGTCGGCGTACCAGGCGCCGAGCGGGGCGATCCGCATCGCTGCACCATTTCCCCACGAGCCCTGTCCGTTGAACAACGCCGCGGCGAGTTCACGCCAGTCGCCGCCCTCACGAATCAGTCGGAGCATCCGGTTCACCGCAGGCCCGTAGCCGCGGTCGAAGTCATGGTGCTCGGCGAAGGAACGGGCGAGTTCGTCCTGGTCGATCCGACCGTGGGAGGCGAGCACGGCCACAACGGAGCACGCCATCTCGGTGTCGTCGGTCCACTGCCAGGGGCCGGGCGGCAGCTCGCGCCGCTTCAGCAGCGGATAGTTCGAGGGGACGAAGAACTGGGAGCCCAGGGCATCGCCCACGGACAGCCCGCGCAGACTCGCCAGGGCGCGGTCGAAGCGCCGGTCGGCGGACGCGGAAGAGCCGGAAGAGTCCGGAGAGGCGGGAAAGGAGTCAGCGGTCATCGCAACGGCCACTCTATCCGGTGGTCCCGTACGACTCGGGAATGCACCAGCGCTCGAACGGCCGGTCCAGCGCGTAGCGCCCGTCCTCGCCCATCAGCAGCATCCTCATCTCCCCGTTGCCCGGGTTCGAGAGCGACTCGAACTCGGCCACCGTCCAGTGGAACCAGCGCATACAGAACAGCCGCATGGTCAGCCCGTGGGTGACGAGCAGGACGTTGGGGGGATGGTCCGGCGCCTCGAAGCTCCGGTAGAGGCTCTCCAGGAACGCCCCCACCCTGTCGTACACATCGGCACCCGACTCGCCCTGCGGCAAACGGTAGAAGAAGTGTCCGTAGGCGTCGCGGTAGGTCTTCTGCAGCCGTACGTCGTCCCTGTCCTGCCAGTTTCCCCAGTCCTGCTCGCGCAGTCTGGGCTCCTCCCTGACCCTGACGAGCGCCGGGTCGAGGCGGAAGGCCCGGTAGGTCTGATGGGTACGGCGGTACGGCGAGACGTAGACGCTGACCTGTTCCCGCCCGAACACCTCACGCAGCCGCTCCCCGGCCTCCTCGGCCTGGCGCCAGCCGCGCTCGGTGAGCCGCAGGGCGTGGTCGGGCATTCGCTCGTACACCGAGTCGTCGGCGTTCCCCTCTGACTCGCCGTGCCGGACGAGAACGATGCGCCGCGGTCGTGCCATACGACAAACCCTAGATCTGGAAGGGCCCGGGCCGAGCACCTGTCCGATCCGTGACCGGCGTGTCCTCCCATGGAAGCGCCGTGGAGCGTTGTGGAAGGCGTGGAGGCCGTGGAGCCTCGTGGAGCGCCATGAATCGCTGCCACCGTCGACCACACCGTTCCCTCACACCGACCAGGAAGGCTCGAGCGCCACGACGTCCCCGGCCAGGGCGGCGACGTCCGCCTCCGTCTGCGCGCGCAACGAGAGGCGCTCCACCCGCTCCGCGCGGTATTTGCCGTGCTCCGCGGCCGACTGCCACATCGAGAGCACCAGAAACTCGCTCCCGGGCGCCTCCCCGAACAACCCGCGCACCATCCCCGGCGACCCCGCCATCGCGGGGTTCCACACCTTCTCCTGCATCAGTGCGAAGTGCTCGACCCGGTGCTCGTGCACCTTGCAGTGCGCGACCCGTACGACGTCGGCGTCGGTGAAGCGGGGCTCGAAGCCCGTCTTCACGTCGAAGCGGTGGTCGAAGAGCTTGACCTGACCGTTCTTGTACGTGCCCGACTGGGCGGCCGCCAACCGGTCGTGCGAGCGTGCCATGAACGAGTCGTAGAACGCACGGGTCTCCCAGAACGCGAAGACATGGGCGACGTCCGGCCGCAGCCGACTCCATCCCCCGCCCTGTCCCCGGAATCCTGGCTCACCCAGCAGCCCCGCCCACTTCCGCTGCCCCCGCTCGAACCCTCGACGGTCCACCACGGTGCAGCGAATCCACTTGACCAGCACCGCGCCATCGTACGGCCCGGAGTGAGGCTCTGGTCACTCTCCGGCAGAAGCCGATACCCGCCGTCACTCCTTACGGGAACGGACACCGGCACGGGCTCCAGATCCGGCACCGGCACCGGCCACACGGTCTGCCGGAAATTCCGCACAGCGTCCGGCACATCCTCCGCACAATGATCGACATGACCGCGCTTCACATGAATCCCCTCTTCGCACGCCTGGAGTCCGCCGAGCGCATCCTCGTCGCGGGTGCGGGTGGCGGTTTCGACATCTACGCCGGGCTGCCCGTGGCGCTCTCCCTGCTCCACCAGGGCAAGGACGTCCATCTCGCCAACCTGTCCTTCAGCGCGGTCGAAGGGCTGCCGCTCGAGGCCTGGCTCGCCCCGGACGTCGCCGTCGTGACGCCCACGACCGCTCTCCACCAGACCTACTTCCCGGAGCGCACCCTCGCCCAGTGGCTCGACCGCCACGGCTACCCCAGCACGGTCCACGCCTTCGCACGCGTCGGAGTGCAGCCGCTGCGGGCCGCCTACCGGTCACTGATCGAGCGGTACGGGATCGACGCGGTCGTCCTCGTCGACGGCGGCACCGACATCCTCATGCGCGGTGACGAATCGGGGCTCGGCACACCCGAGGAGGACCTGACCAGCGTTGCCGCCCTCCATGGACTCGACGTACCGGAACGCCTGGTCCTCTCGCTCGGCTTCGGCGTGGACGCGTATCACGGGGTGAGCCACGGCCTCGTTCTGGAGAACATCGCGGCGCTGGAGCGCGACGGCGCCTATCTGGGCAGCTTCTCGGTCTCCCGTACGACCCGGGAGGGCGCCCTCTTCGTGGACGCGGTCGCGCACGCCCAGGAACACACTCCCGAGCACCCGAGCATCGTGAACGGCTCCATAGCCGCCGCGGTCCGAGGTGCGTTCGGAGACGTCCAGTTCACTTCACGCACTCGCGCAAGCGAACTCTTCATCAACCCACTGATGTCGCTCTACTTCGCCTTCGAACTGGAAGGCATTGCACGGCGTTGCCTCTATCTCGAAGAGATAGAGGAGACACACTTGATCCGCCAGGTGAGCAGCGCCATCGCGCTCTTCCGGGAGGGGGTCGCACGGCAGCGCCCGCCCCGGCACATCCCCCACTGACACCTACCGAGCGGCCGAAAGTGATCGGAGTGCGTGCTCTCTCGCGTGACAACATGGCCTTCCATAGGGGGCGTTGACGTTCACAACGACCGTCCACGAGGAAGGGAAGCAGGGTGAGCAGTCTCAGCAAGGGGCTCCGCAAGGTCCAGGTGTCGCTCAAGTGGGACCCCAGCCCCATCGGCGCACCGTCCATCGACCTCGACATCGTGGCCGCGACCTACAGCGCGGACGCTCCGCACGGCAAGCCCGCCTATCTGGTGCACTTCGGGAGCCGGTCCCCCGACGGCACGATCACCCTCAACAGGGACAGCCGGACCGGCCAGGGCTTCGGCGCGGACGAGGTGATGACCCTGGAACTGGACCGCCTGGCCGAGGGATACGCCCGGGTCGTGGTCGGTGTGGTCATTCAGCAGCGCAGCGCCGAGCGGACGTTCTCCGACATCAGGAACACCGGTGTGCGGATACTCGAAGGCCCTGTCGAGCTGGCGAACGACGACCTCTCGGGCGTGCCCGACGCCACCGCCGCGACGGTCGCGGAGTTCACCCGTGACGGCAGCGGCACATGGCAGCTCCGTACCGTCGTGCGCGGCTTCGCCGCTGACCCGGCCGAGTTCGCGGAGCTGATGGGCTCCGCGTCTCCCTGAGCCCCGGCTCCCGTACCGCCCTCACGCTCGTGGCGGCCGTCCGAACCGACGACGCGGCGGAGGGCGCCGACCACCGGTCGACGCCCTCCGTGAGCAACGGATCAGCGAGCCGCGGACCTTTTCAGGCGCGGTGGGCCTCCGCAGCGGATCCACTGGATCCGGTGGATCCCTCGGTTCTCCGTATCAGCTGCAGCCGCTGGTCGAGCCGCAGCCCTCGCAGATGTAGCAGGAGCCGGCGCGCTGCATCTTCGTACCGCACGAGAAGCACAGCGGCGCGTCCGCGCTGATGCCGAGCTGCATCTCGACGAGCTCGGCCGAGGTGTGCGCCTGCTTCGGGGCCGGGACCTCGGCCTTCGGCGGGGCGACCGCCTTCAGCGTCTCCTGCGCGCGCGGAGCGGACTGGGCCAGGCCCTCGACGTCCACCTCGTCGTCCGCCGGCTCGTACGAACCGGTCTCCAGGTGACGCTGGCGTTCCTCGGCCGAGTGGATGCCGAGCGCCGAGCGGGTCTCGAAGGGCAGGAAATCGAGCGCCAGGCGGCGGAAGATGTAGTCGACGATCGACTGCGCCATCCGCACGTCCGGGTCGTCCGTCATGCCCGCCGGCTCGAAGCGCATGTTGGTGAACTTCGAGACGTACGTCTCCAGCGGCACGCCGTACTGCAGACCGACCGAGACGGCGATCGAGAAGGCGTCCATCATGCCCGCGAGGGTCGAGCCCTGCTTCGACATCTTCAGGAAGACCTCGCCGAGACCGTCGTCCGGGTAGGAGTTGGCGGTCATGTACCCCTCGGCGCCACCGACGGTGAAGGAGGTGGTGATGCCGGGGCGGCCCTTCGGGAGGCGCTTGCGGACCGGGCGGTACTCGACCACCTTCTCGACCGCGGTGCGGATCGTCTCCTCGGCCTTCTCGGTGATCTCGGCCTTCTCCTGCTCCTTCTTCTTGGCGGAGAGGGGCTGGCCGACCTTGCAGTTGTCGCGGTAGATCGCGAGCGCCTTGACGCCCAGCTTCCACGCCTCGAAGTAGATCTCCTCGACCTCCTCGACGGTCGCCGACTCCGGCATGTTGACCGTCTTGGAGAGGGCACCGGAGATCCACGGCTGGATCGCGGCCATCATGCGGACGTGGCCCATCGGAGAGATGGAGCGCTCACCCATGGCGCAGTCGAAGACCTCGTAGTGCTCGGTCTTCAGGCCCGGGGCGTCGATCACATTGCCGTGCTCGGCGATGTGGGCGACGATCGCCTCGATCTGCTCCGGCTGGTAGCCGAGGCGGCGCAGCGCCTGCGGCACGGTGCCGTTGACGATCTGCATCGAGCCGCCGCCGACGAGCTTCTTGAACTTGACCAGCGCGAGGTCGGGCTCCAGGCCGGTGGTGTCGCAGGACATCGCGAGACCGATGGTGCCGGTCGGGGCGATGACGGACGCCTGGGAGTTACGGAAACCGTTCTTCTCGCCGAGGCGGATCACGTCCTGCCAGGCCTCGGTCGCGGCGGCCCAGATCGGCGTGTCCAGGTCGTCGATGCGGACGGCCTTGCCGTTGGCGTCGGAGTGCTGCTTCATGACGCGCTTGTGCGGCTCGGCGTTGCGGGCGTAGCCGTCGTACGGGCCGACGACCGCGGCGAGCTCGGCGGAGCGCCGGTACGACGTGCCGGTCATCAGGGAGGTGATCGCGCCGGCCAGGGCGCGGCCGCCGTCGGAGTCGTAGGCGTGGCCGGTCGCCATCAGCAGGGCGCCGAGGTTGGCGTAGCCGATGCCGAGCTGGCGGAAGGCGCGGGTGTTCTCGCCGATCTTCTGGGTCGGGAAGTCGGCGAAGCAGATGGAGATGTCCATCGCCGTGATGACGAGCTCGACGACCTTCTGGAAGCGCTCGACGTCGAAGGACTGGGTGCCCTTGCCGTCGTCCTTCAGGAACTTCATCAGGTTCAGCGAGGCCAGGTTGCAGGACGTGTTGTCCAGGTGCATGTACTCGCTGCACGGGTTCGAGCCGTTGATCCGGCCGGACTCGGGGCAGGTGTGCCAGTGGTTGATCGTGTCGTCGTACTGGATGCCCGGGTCGGCGCAGGCCCAGGCGGCCTCGGCCATCTTGCGGAAGAGGCCCTTGGCATCGACCTCTTCGATGATCTCGCCGGTCATGCGGGCGCGCAGCCCGAACTTGCCGCCGGCCTCGACGGCCTTCATGAACTCGTCGTTCACACGGACCGAGTTGTTGGCGTTCTGGTACTGGACGGACGTGATGTCGTCGCCGCCCAGGTCCATGTCGAAGCCCGCGTCGCGCAGCGCGCGGATCTTCTCTTCTTCCTTGACCTTGGTCTCGATGAAGTCCTCGATGTCGGGGTGGTCGACGTCGAGGATGACCATCTTGGCGGCGCGGCGGGTCGCGCCACCGGACTTGATCGTTCCTGCGGAGGCGTCGGCGCCGCGCATGAAGGAGACCGGGCCGGAGGCATTGCCGCCGGAGGACAGCAGCTCCTTGGAGGAGCGGATGCGGGAGAGGTTCAGGCCGGCGCCGGAGCCGCCCTTGAAGATCA
This sequence comes from Streptomyces sp. NPDC059909, assembly GCF_042730885.1. NCBI lineage: Bacteria > Bacillati > Actinomycetota > Actinomycetes > Kitasatosporales > Streptomycetaceae > Streptomyces > Streptomyces sp. NPDC059909. The sequence continues at coordinate 29,151 of NZ_JBHWKX010000019.1, read as the reverse complement.
TGCCCTCTTCCTTGTACCAGTCGAGGATCGACTCCATGGAGTCGTCGACGGACAGGATGAAGCAGGCGGAGACCTGCTGCGGCTGGGGCGTGCCGACGTTGAACCACACCGGCGAGTTGAAGCTGAAGATCTGGTGCAGGAGGGCGTACGCCAGCTCGTGCTCGAAGATCTCCGCGTCGGCGGGCGAGGCGAAGTAGTTGTAGTCCTCGCCGGCCTTGCGGTAGGTCTTCACGATCCGGTCGATGAGCTGCTTGAGGCTCACCTCGCGCTGCGGCGTGCCGACGGCCCCGCGGAAGTACTTGCTGGTGACGATGTTGACCGCGTTCACCGACCAGAAGTCGGGGAACTCGACGCCGCGCTGCTCGAAGTTGACCGAGCCGTCGCGCCAGTTGGTCATGACGACGTCACGGCGCTCCCAGACGACCTCGTCGTACGGATGCACGCCGGGCGTGGTGTGGATGCGCTCGATACGCAGACCCTGCCGGGCCGCTGCGGCCTTGGACCCCTTGGCTCGGGAGCCCCGTGCCGGGCCGCTCGTCGTCTCTGTCATGCCGCCTCCCATATACGGGCAAAAACGCCCTGAAGTGCCCAGATCTTCCCGTGGCACAGTCTCTGTCTGTCGCCACCGGCGCCGCACACAGCGCCCGTGGCAGGTCCTTTGCCGCTCTGCGGCCGATCGCCGGGCCCCTCGCGGGGCCGGTCGGTCAGTCGGCGGCGGCGGTGGCGGGCACGGGGACCTCGGAGGTCACGCCGGGCCCGCTCTCTTCTGCGGGGGGCCGCTGCTCGCGGAGCTCCGCGATGGCGGCCTCGAAGTCTTCGAGCGAATCGAATGCTCGGTACACGGACGCGAAGCGCAGGTATGCGACGAGGTCGAGTTCCTGCAAGGGGCCGAGTATGGCCAGCCCCACGTCGTGGGTGGTCAGCTCGGCGCTGCCGGTGGCGCGCACCGCTTCCTCGACCCGCTGGCCGAGCTGAGCGAGGGCGTCCTCGGTGACCGGCCGCCCCTGGCATGCCTTGCGCACGCCGGAGATGACCTTGGTACGGCTGAAGGGTTCGGTCACCCCGCTGCGCTTGATCACCATCAGCGACGCGGTCTCCACCGTCGTGAAGCGACGGGAGCAGTCGGGGCACTGGCGGCGACGCCGGATCGACGTTCCGTCATCGGTGGTCCGACTGTCGACGACACGGCTGTCCGGGTGCCTGCAGAAGGGGCAGTGCATGGCTCCCAACCCTCCTTCACAGCACGACTGAATAGCCCCGGAAGGACCGGACGGGCCCCCTCGAAGCAGCCACAAGCATAGGCGATGGCCGCGGTCTTGATGACCGGGGACCACAACTTCTGGGCGGCTGCCACAATCCAACCACTAGATCTGGGGTCTGGTCGCCCATTACGGCCCAGCGCGTGTCGCGCGGCGCGGCGCGCGACGGCCACGGAAGCGGGGCGGGGCCGGGCGCCAGCGGCCGGCCACGAGGGTACGGGAAACGCTCCGCTCCCCCGATTCCGGGCCCCTGGGTGACACACTGGAGACACACCCACCCCCAGGGCCTCGCTGCCGGCGACGAAGGCTACCGTCGTAGCCGGGACCGCCGACGCGACAGCCGACGCGGTCACACCCGCCTATACACCCGGTCACATACACACGTCAGGTGATCTGCGATTTTTCACTCGAACGTGTGTTTGGCGCAACCTTTCGAAAGCAACTACCGTTGTCCAGCTAGGGAGACCATCTCGAGAGGGGCCGACGTGACCACCACCGCAGACAGTGCCACCATCACTGCCCAGGACCGCTCCCAGAACCGATTCGAGCCGGTGCATGCCATGAATGACGCAGCCACGACCCCGGAGGGGCCCAAGCCCACGCGCTCGCTGCCCGGCCGACCTCCAGGGATCCGTGCGGACAGCTCGGGTCTCACGGACCGGCAGCGGAGGGTCATCGAGGTCATTCGCGATTCCGTGCAGCGCAGGGGATACCCGCCGTCGATGCGCGAGATCGGTCAGGCGGTGGGCCTGTCCAGCACGTCGTCCGTCGCCCACCAGCTCATGGCCCTGGAGCGCAAGGGCTTCCTCCGCCGCGACCCGCACCGGCCGCGGGCGTACGAGGTGCGCGGCTCCGACCAGCCGAGCGCACAGCCGACGGACACGACCGGCAAGCCCGCCGCGTCGTACGTACCGCTGGTCGGCCGTATCGCCGCCGGTGGCCCGATCCTCGCGGAGGAGTCCGTCGAGGATGTCTTCCCCCTCCCCCGGCAGCTGGTCGGCGACGGTGAGCTCTTCGTGCTGAAGGTCGTCGGTGACTCGATGATCGAGGCGGCGATCTGCGACGGTGACTGGGTGACGGTCCGCCGCCAGCCGGTCGCGGAGAACGGTGACATCGTCGCGGCCATGCTGGACGGAGAGGCCACGGTCAAGCGCTTCAAGCGGGAGGACGGCCACGTCTGGCTGCTCCCCCACAACGCTGCCTACCAGCCGATCCCGGGCGACGAGGCGACGATCCTCGGCAAGGTGGTGGCGGTGCTCCGGCGGGTGTGACCCCACCTCGTCGGCTCTGACCGGGCCCCGGGAACCACTGCGCCGGTCCCGGGGCCCAGCTGTGTCCACGGCCAGTGGCCGGCTGGGCCCACGTTCCTACGCCTGACGCGCTCCTGCGTGTTAAGCGCTCTTGCGTGTTAAGCGCCGTCCGTCTTCGCCGCGGCGTCGATGGCTGCCAGCGAACGGCGCACCTGATTACGGTCCGTCGTGTACCAGAAGCCGGGCAGTGACGCCTTCAGGTAACTGCCGTAGCGGGCCGTGGCCAGCCTCTGGTCCAGCACGGCGACCACACCGCGGTCCCCCGTCGCCCGTACGAGACGGCCGGCACCCTGTGCCATCAGCAGCGCCGCATGCGTGGCCGCGACGGCCATGAAGCCATTGCCGCCGGCGTCCTCGACCGCTTTCTGGCGGGCGCTCATCAGCGGGTCGTCGGGCCGCGGGAACGGGATCTTGTCCATGACGACCAGCTGGCAGCTGGGACCCGGGACATCCACGCCCTGCCAGAGCGAAAGCGTGCCGAACAGACAGGTCTTGGGGTCGGCCGCGAAGTTCTTGATCAGCTCGCCGAGTGTCTCCTCGCCCTGGAGCAGGATGGGGAACTCCGGGATGCGGGAGCGGAGCTCCTCGGCCGCGAGCTGGGCGGCTCGCATCGAGGAGAACAGACCGAGCGTGCGGCCGCCCGCCGCCTGGATCAGCTCAGTCAGCTCGTCGAGCATGTCCCCGCGATCGCCGTCGCGCGCGGGTCGAGCCAGATGCTTGGCGACGTAGAGGATGCCCTGCTTCGGATAGTCGAAGGGAGAGCCGACGTCGATGCCCTTCCATACGGGCATGTCCTCGCTCTCCGTGCCCTCCGGGGCCAGCCCGAGCGACGCGCCGACACCGTTGAAGTCGCCGCCCAGCTTGAGCGTCGCCGAGGTGAGGACCACCGACCGGTCGGCGAAGAGCTTCTCGCGGAGCAGCCCCGAGACGGAGAGCGGTGCGACGCGCAGGGACGCCCCGAAGCGGTCATGGCGCTCGTACCAGACGACGTCGTACTCGGAGCCGTTGGTGATCCGCTCGGCGACGTCATGGATGCTCTCGACCGAGGCGAGGGCCTGCTTGCGCACGGCGTCCTCATCCTGGACGGACTTGTCGCGGGTGGAGCCGAGGGCGGAGATGACCGTACGGGCCGCGTCGCGCAGCGCCATCAGTGCGTACCCCAGATCCTCCGGGATCTCCTCCAGACGGCCCGGGAGGGCGAGCTCCATCAGCCGCTCGAAGCCCTCGGCCGCCGTTTGCAGTTGGTCGGCGGCCTTCTCGTTCACGAGCTTGGCGGCACGGCGCACCGCGCGGTTGACCTGGCCGGGTGTGAGCTCGCCCGTGGCGACGCCGGTGACCCGGGAGACCAGCTCATGGGCCTCGTCGACGATCAGCACCTCGTGCTGCGGGAGCACTGGAGCGCCCTCGATCGCGTCGATCGCGAGGAGGGCGTGGTTCGTGACCACGACATCGGAGAGCTTGGCACGCTCCCTGGCCATCTCGGCGAAGCACTCCGCCCCGTACGCGCACTTGCTGGCGCCCAGGCACTCCCGGGACGACACGGAGATCTGCGACCAGGCGCGGTCGGAGACGCCGGGGGTAAGGTCGTCGCGGTCGCCGGTCTCCGTCTCGTCCGCCCAGTCCCGCATGCGGAGCAGGTCCTGGCCCAGCTTGCTGGTGGGCGCGGCGGCCTCGAACTGATCGAAGAGGCCGTCCTCCTCTTCCTGCGGCACGCCCTCGTGCAGGCGGTGCAGACAGAGATAGTTCGACCGCCCCTTGAGCATGGCGAACTCGGGGCGGCGGCGCAGCAGCGGATGCAGCGCCTCCACCGTCCTCGGAAGGTCGCGCTCCACGAGCTGGCGCTGCAGCGCCAGCGTCGCCGTGGCCACGACGACCCGCTCCCCGTGAGCCAGGGCGGGCACCAGATAGCCGAGGGACTTTCCGGTGCCCGTACCGGCCTGGATGAGCAGGTGGGAGCCGTCGTCGATGGCCGCGGCGACGGACTCGGCCATGGTGACCTGGCCAGGCCTTTCCATCCCGCCGACGGCTGCGACGGCGGCGTGGAGGAGCTCGGGGAGGGATGGCTTCGTCATAGGCCGTCCACCCTAATCCGTCGCTCTGACAGTCCCGGACGAGACGAGACCTTGTTACGGGCTGTTCGAGCGGTGGAGTCCGCCGCGGGCCCGGTGCTCGGGCCCCTGCTTGCCTGGGGCTCGGCCCCTACTTCACGCGGATGACGACGGTGCCGCACACCTTGTCGGCGAAGGTCTGCTTCTTGTCGTCCCACAGCGGCCACAGCCAGCCGAGGTAGCAGGCGAGGCTGTCCAGGAAGTGGGCCAGCTTACGGACGAAGGCCATGCCGAAGCCGAGGGTGCTGCCGTCCCTCTCCCGGTGGAGGCTGATCCCGAGGACCTTCTTGCCGATCGTCTGGCCGGTCTTGCCTTCCTTGTAGAGCTGGAAGATGCACATGCCGAGGGCGTACAGCATGCCGATCACGCCGAGGACCCGCGGGCTGGACGGATCGTCGCTGGTGGCGAGGTCGACGAACGCCAGCGCGTACATCGGACCCGCGATGATCAGGATGTCGAGCAGGTACGCGCCGACGCGCAGGCCCCAGTGGGCCAGCGGGGGCAGGCTGGCTCCGGGCATGCCCGGCATGCCGGCCGGCGGGTAGGCCCCGTACGGGGAGGGCTGCTGCTGCGGGTAGCCGTACGGCTGGGGCCGGCCCTGCTGCTGCGGCTGGCCGTACTGGTGCGGCACGCCCTGCGGCGCCTGCTGCGGGTAGCCGTAAGGGGGCTGGCCCTGCGGAGGCTGCCGGCTGTACGGGTTGTTCGGGTCGCCGAAGCTCATGGCGATTTCCCTCCGTTGGCGAATCTGGGACAAAGGCGGTCCGGGCGGAGGGACTTCACATTGTGTGCGGTTTGCTCCCCCAGCAGTGCCGCGCTGCTGCGCGGATCATCGTCGTAGGCGGGAGGGCACTTTGTCCAGCCGGACGGGTGAGGAGGGGAGCGCAGTTGAGCCCGCTTCGATAGCAGGTGTGAACGCCGAACACGGCCGATCGGGGCCCGGTCTCAGCCCTCGGCAAGCGGGTTGGGGACGGTTCCGTGGACGGCGGCGTGCGGGCGCTCGGACCGGTCGCGGTAGCCGTCGAGGTGAAGCCGGTTGCGGTTGAGGCAGAGCCGCTCGATGCGGGGCGTGAGCAGGTCGAACGTCTCGTAGCGGTCCTTGAGCCGGGGGAAGCGGGCCTGGTGGCGCAGGATCTCCGCCCGTACGAGGGACCAGAAGTCGCGCTCCGGCACACCCAGTTGTTCCTGGCAGAGCGGGGCCAGGAAACGGAAGACGCCGACGAAGAGCCCGGAGTGGATGAACTGGGTGAGGAAGGCGGGCTCCTCGGTGAGCAGGATCGCCCGGACCTCGTCGGGCATCCCATCGTGCTCCGGCAGGTGGCGGGCGCTGATGTTCACATCGTCGACGAAGTCCTTGATCGCCAGCCGTACGGGCACGTCGTGGTCGTCGAAGACGACGATGGCGTTCTCCCCGTGAGGGGAGAACACGGTGCCGTAGCGATAGAGGAAGTGGAGCAGGGGTGGCAGGAGAGCGGCGAAGAGATGCCGCAGCCATGCGGTCGGAGCGAGTCCGGAGCGCTCGACGAGCTCAGCGGTGAAGGCGCGTCCTTCCGGGTCCGTGTGCAGGAGCGAGGCGAGGGTGCGCGCCCGCTCGCCCGGTGGCAGCCGCAGGGGTTCGCGCCAGATGGCGCCGAGGAGCTCCTTGTACTGGTACGGGACCTCGGGCAACCGGTCGTAGTGCGGGTGCTCGACCGTGACGGAGGCGACCTCGCCGAGCAGGATGACGCCGCATTCGTCGCGCAGGAAGGGATCGGTGTCGCGCAGGCCGTGGACCCAGGCGGTGACGGCGGGCGCCGCGAGGGTGCGCTCGGTGGGCAGTCCGCGCCAGACGAGGGTGTTGAGGACGGAGAGCGGGAGCTTGACGGTGTGCCTGTCGGGCCGGCTGGTGTTGAGGAAGGTACGGACGGACTGCTGGGGCAGCCGGAGATCGTTGTCCGCGGTGGTCAGCGGGACGATGTCGCCCTTGGCGACCGAGGCCCCGTAGAGGGGGAGCAGCACCTGGTCCCACTGCCAGGGGTGCACCGGGAGGAGGAGGTAGCTCTCGGGGTCGAGGCCGCGGGCGCGGAGTTCTGCCGCGTAGGTGTCGCGTAGGGCGGCGTCGAGTTCCTGGGTGTAGAGGCGGTCGGGGGTGGCGAGCGCGGGGACTCCCCGGTACGTGGCGAGGGTGGTGCTCACCGCGATCCAGGGCAGGCGGGCCGGCGTGCGGGCCTCCGGGGCCCAGCGGGCGGCGTCGCGGGCGGAGAAGCCGATGCGGCCCTTGTTGAGGACGAGCCATGGGTGGCCGGTCTGGTGGCCTTCGAGTGACGCGTAGTCGAGGTCGGCGAGGAGCGTGGCGGGGAGAGCAGTGCTGTCGAGCCTGCAGTCGGCCGCGAGTGTCGTGTTCAGTTCGCGGATGAGATGGCCGAGCGTCGCCCCGTCGAGGGCGAGGAGGCGACGGGCTGCGACGAGGAACCGGAGCGGATCGGTGAAGGGCTCTCCGCCGTGTTCGATCGAGTCGGGTGCGACGCGCCAGCTGCCGTACGCGCCACGCCTGGCGCGGAAGGTGAGAGTCCCGCCGTCATCGAGGCTGAGGGTGTAGCGGTCACGGTCCCCCTGGCCGTTTCCGTCGCCGTGGGCGTCTGCGTTGCCATTGCCGTCGACGTGGCCGTTGCCCTCTGCTGTGCGGTCGTCATTGGCGCTGCCGTGCGGAAGTGGCTGGATGAGGTCCTCGTACGCGAACTCACCGATCATTTTGGCGAGGAGACGGCGGGATGCGCGGCGCCACGTTTCCGGGTTCAGCTCGGGCGGGGAGAGAAGGGCAGGCGGCTCGTCGGAGTCTGGGCTGGCAGGGGACTTCGGCACGGGGACTCCTCGAATGGAACCGATGCAGGGCGAGCGGTGTATGTAAAGCAGCGGGTCGATCACAGCAGCCTGGTCAAGGCTCGGTCGCGGACCATGAGCGCGGCTCGCTTGTCGGGGAGGTCGACTTCCGCGGAGAAGCGGAAGCCGGCGCTCAGGAAGGCGGACACGGAGGGGGTGTTGCGCAAGTCGGGTTCTGCGATGACGCGTGCACAGCTGGGACGGTTGTCGAGGACGAGTTCGGCGACGGCGCGGAGCAACGCGGTGCCGACGCCTCGTCCGCGGTCGGCGACACCGCCGATAAGAATGTGCAGCCCGGTGTCATGGGGTCGGGCCGGGTAATGGCGGGCGAGCGGGTCGAGGTCGGCGCGGTAGATCTCGAAGTAGCTCATGGGCGTGCCGTCGAGGACGCCGAGGCAGGGGACGCTGCGGCCGTCGCCGTCCAGCTGGGGGCGGAGGTGGGCTTCGGTGACCGACTCGGGTCCGGCCAGTTCCCAGAAGGCCGCGACGGCGGGGTCGTTCATCCAGCGGCTGATCAGCTGGAGGTCGCGGTCGATACGGACGGGGAGGAGCTGGAAGGAGCCGAGCGGGGTGGTGGCCGTGCCCCAGCTGGCAAGGCAGTCGAGGAGGTCTTCGTGGTCGAGCCCCGCGTCGGCAGCATCCCCGGGGTTCCTCGCGTCCGGTGCCTGCGATCGGTCGTCGATCAGCCCGTCCTGTCCGAACAGCGCGAGGAGTTCGTCGGGCAGCCGAAGGTCCAGCGTGTCCTCGGTGCTCCCCCCTGAGTGGGGGGCGGGAAACGGTCCGGTGTCGGTGCTCGAGTCGGTGGGAGGCATGGAAGAGCTCTCCTCTCAGCGGTTCGGAGGGGTCGATGTCATTCCGGAGTGAAGGGGATTGGTGATCGTGACGTAGACGGACTGGGTGTCCACGGGTCCGACGAGCTCGTCGAGGCCGTGGAGCCGGGTGAGCAGATTGGCCTTGCAGCGCAGGGTGGGGGTCTCGAGCAGCAGCGCGGGAAGGGGGGAGCCGAGTGCGACGGCGGAGGTGAGGAACTGGCGGAAGGCCGCGAGCAGTACGCGCTCGTCGGCGAGGCGCTGGGCGCCGAAGGCCCCGATCAGGCCGAGGACGTTATTGATGCCGAGGTAGTAGGCGAAGCGCTCGTCCGTGACGGAGTCGGGAACGAAGGTGTCGCTCGCGCTGCCGATGCCGGGGAACCGGCTTTCGAGAGACACGCGGTGGGACTCTCGGAAGTAGTAGCCCTGGTTGTCTCGGTAGCGGCCGCCGACCGGCCAGCCCTCGGGGCTGAGGATCACCAGGGTGTTCTGCTGGTGGGCTTCGAGAGCGACTCCGGCCTTGGCGTCCAGCCAGAGCACCGGGCGCACCACCTGGTCGAGGTAGCGCAGGAACCACTCGGCGGCGACGGCGGCGCTGGGCCGGCCTGTGCGGATGGCCAGCCGGTTCACGACGTCGGCGAGGCGCGAGTGCATCCCGGTCCGGCCCGGCCACGGCCGGGGTGCGGTGAGTCCGGCGATGCAGACGGCGTCGTCTCCGGGGCCGAAGGGGTTGTGGCGCAGCATGACGTCGAGTCCCGGCACGGGCAGGCCGTCGGGTGCGTCGACTGCGAGCCAGGCCGGGTCGCGGACGATGTCGAAGCCGGGGTGGGCAGCCTGCCACTGCTCGGCCAGACCCGTCCGGAGCAGACGGTGGACCTCCACTCCGCGGTGGAGTTCCTTGCGGAGGTTTTCCCGGCGGGAATTGGTGATGCGTACGCCGAGGGAGAGCTTGAGCATGGCGGGGGCACCGGGCCGGTGAACGGTGCGGACCGATGACGTGGGATGCCAGGGGTCGCCGCTCGGGCCGAGATCGTGGAGCAGGCCGGCGTCGAGCAGTTCGGCGACTGCGGGGCGGTGGCCGAGTTCACGGGCCTGCCATGGGTGAAGCGGCAACGGCACGGTGCCGGGCGGGAGTCGGAGGTCGCCCGCGAGGCGGTGGATGAGCCGCTCGGCGGGGACGACGCGGCCCTCTTCCGTCCAGGCCGAGTCGGTGGCCACGACGCTCCGGTCGACGGCCATCCAGTGGAGCGGAAAGGAACCGTACAACTCAGGTGAGTAGAGGCGTGCCTCGGCCTCGGAGAGTCCTTCCCGGCTCTTGGGCGTGGGGTGGAGCGGGTGTCCGAGGATCAGCGACTGTTCGGCGGTGAGGAACAGATCGGCATCGGGGCGTGGGCCGGGGCGCTGCCTGCGGTCGGCGATGAAATCGGCGGTCCGCCGGAGCGAGTCGGCGACCCTGCCGACGAGATCGGCGCCTTCGGAAAGCCGCCCGAGGAGGGGCTCCTCACGGCCGGAACGGGGACCGGCGGTCTCGGGGAGTGCGGCGGCCTGGTCGGTGCCGCCCGTCTCGCGGGTGAGGAAGGCGGCGACGGTGACGGCGTCGGCCGGCGGGGCATCGTGGGGAGCGCCTTCGAGGAAGGGCGGGCCGAAGCGGTGCCAGCCGGTGGCGGACCAGTAGAGGACGGGAACGAGGAGGGCGGTGCCGCTGGCATCGAGCGGGATACGCAAGGTGTGGCCGTCCGGCCGGGGGAGATCGTTCTCCCGGACCCAGCAGCGCAGCAGGCTCTCGACCGTGGCCGCGTCCCCCGCGATGTGCGGCTCGGGGTGGTCGAGCGGGTCGGGCGCCTCGACACCGGCCAGGGCAGGAACCGGAACCGAGGCCGGCGCGCCCGTCGCGGCGGACGCCGATGCGGGAACGGTGGCGACGTGAGTGGGGGCTGGGGCAGTCCGCTCGCCGGGGGACCCCGACATCTGTCGCGGCACCGTCGCCTGCTCGACCGTGAGGGGGCTGCGCGTACTGCTCTGCACTCCGGCGTGGGCGGTGGGGCGGTTGTCGGGCTCGGGAGCGTCGGGTGCAGAAGTGGGGTTCACGGGGGACTTCCTTGTGATGTCGTCCGGGATCAGGAGACGGGGTCAGTGAGCCGGTCCGGTTTCGTTCCGGCGCCGGGGGGAGCGTTCGGCCGCTGCCAGGGCGTCGGCGAAGCGGTCGAGGACGGCCATGGCCTGTTCGTCGGTGAGGGTGAGAGGAGGCAGCAGGCGGACAACGCCCGAGTGGCGGCCGCCGAGTTCGACGATGAGGCCACGGCTCAGGCATTCCTGCTGGACTGCGGCGGCGAGGGCGGTGTCGGGCGGTGGGGCGACGGCATGCGGGGCGTCGACGTCGGGATCGACAAGTTCGACGCCGATCATGAGGCCGCGGCCTCGAACGTCACCGATGCACCGGTGGGTCGCGGCGAGGCCCTGGAGCCGGCCGAGCATACGGGCGCCGAGGGTGGCTGCCCGTTCGGCGAGGCGGTTCTCGCGGACGTAGGCGAGGGTGGCCGCGCCCGCGGCCATGGCGAGCTGGTTGCCGCGGAACGTCCCCGCGTGGGCTCCGGGTTGCCAGGCGTCGAGATCCGAGTGGTAGACGATGACGGCCAGGGGGAGGGAGCCGCCGATGGCCTTGGACAGGACCATTACATCGGGGACGATTCCGCTGTGCTCGACCGCCCAGAAGGTGCCGGTGCGGCCGACACCCGTCTGTACCTCGTCGGCGATCAGGGGGATGGAGCGGGACGCGGTGATGTCGCGCACCCGCCGCATCCAGGCGTCGGGAGCCGGGATGACTCCGCCCTCGCCCTGCACCGGTTCGAGGATCATTCCGGCCGGGGCGGGGACTCCGCCCTTGGGGTCGTCGAGGAGGTTCTCGGTCCAGCGCGCGGCGAGTTCCGCGCCGCGCTCACCGCCGATCCCGAACGGGCAGCGGTAGTTGTGCGGGTAGGGCAGCCGGGTCACACGGACGTCGGTGGCACCGCCCGAGGCGTCGAGGGCTCCGGCGGTCATGCCGTGGTAGGCGCCGGTGAAGGCGAGCAGGCCCGTACGGCCGGTGGCGGTGCGGACGAGTTTGAGTGCCGCTTCGACCGCGTCGGTGCCGGCCGGTCCGCAGAACTGGATGCGGGCGTTGTCCGCGAGCGCGCGAGGCAGCGTGGCGAACAGCTCCGTGGTGAAGGCGTCCTTGACCGGAGTGGCGAGGTCGAGGACGTGCAGGGGCGCACCCGAGTCGAGGACCTTTTTGATCGCTTCCAGGACGACGGGGTGGTTGTGGCCGAGGGCCAGGGTGCCCGCGCCGGAGAGACAGTCGAGGTACCGGCGGCCGTCGGCCCCCTCGATCGTCAGCCCCCTCGCCCGTACGGGAACGATCGGGAGCGAGCGCGCATACGTACGGGCCGCCGACTCGCGGAGCGACTGGCGCCGGAGGATCCCTTCGTGCGCGGCGGGCTGCGCCACAGGGGCAGGTTCGGTCACGGCCACTGCTCTGTGTCCTCCAGCTGTCACAGTTGCGTTCCACGTCGGTACGGAGTTCCTGCGCCGGACCGCGGGGCTGAACGCTGACCTTGTGTTGCCCGTACGTACCAACGACGACGGCACCGAGGGATCACGGTTCTTCGAAAGATCGTTGCGGCGGGGGAACCGCGCCCTGCCGCACACCGTCCCCATCGGCACCGGCATAGTGGGGGGCTGCACTTCCGGCACCGGGCAGGGCCGCCCGGTGTGCGACGGCAGTTCGTTCCAGCAGGTACGGAATTCATGAAGTCCCAGGGGGATCACGACATGCGACTCAATCGCCCGACCTTCGCAGCACGCCGTGGGAGGAGCGCCGGTCGCAGAACTCCGGCGTTCGCTGCGGCCGTTGTCGCCGCGGCGCTCGCACTGACGGCCACGGCCTGTGGTCCGAGCGAGGACACCGCGGGGGGCACACCCAGCGCGAGCGCCCCGTCCGCCGACGACAAGATCACGATTCCGGACGATCTCAAGGACCGGCTCAAGGAGCACGGGATCGACCTGGACAAGTGGAAGAACGGCGAGTGGAAGAACTGGGACAAGGAGACCTGGCTGCGTGAGGCCAAGGACTACGTGAACCCGATCATCGAGGACCTCTGGGACCCGGACCGGATGCGGGACGCCGAACAGCCCGACCAGCCGGTCGAGGAGGAGGACATCTCCGGTGACGAGGGTGTCACCGACCCGACGCCGCAGCCGGTCGAGGCGCAGGCCGTGAAGGCCCCGTACCACGACAACGTGGCCGAGGCGGGGAAGGTGTTCTTCGACGGACCCCAGGGCTCGATGGTCTGTTCCGCGACCGTCGTGAAGGACCCTGCGAACCCCGGCAAGTCCAACCTGGTCTGGACGGCCGGCCACTGCGTGCACGCCGGCAAGGAGGGCGGTTGGTTCCGCAACATCGCCTTCGTTCCCTCCTACAACAACGACGCGAAGTCCGCCGCCGAGCAGCGGAAGCCGACGAAGGAGGAGATCGCTCCGTTCGGCGTCTGGTGGGGCGACTGGGCGCAGACCTCCGAGCAGTGGATCTCCCAGGGTGCCGCGACCGGCGGACAGGGTGCGCCGTACGACTTCGCGGTGATCCATGTGACCCCGGAGAAGGGCAGCACCGGCAAGTCGCTGGAGGAGACGGTCGGTTCGGCGCTTCCCGTGGAGTTCAACGCTTCGGCCGCGCCGAAGATCAGCAGCATGACGGCCACGGGATACCCGGCGGCGCCGCCGTTCGACGGTGAGCGGATGTTCCAGTGCGAGGACCGGCCGGGCCGGCTGTCCCTCAAGGCCGACCAGCCGACGATGTACCGCATCGGCTGCACGATGACCGGCGGTTCGTCCGGCGGCGGCTGGGTCGCGGCCGGCAAGGACGGCAAGCCCGCACTGGTGTCGAACACGTCCATCGGCCCGGTGACGGCCGGCTGGCTGGCCGGACCGCGGCTCGGTCCCGAGGCCAAGGGCATCTACGACGCGGTCAGCGAGAAGTTCGCGGGCCGGTAGAAGGCAGCGGGTGGCAGCGGCGCCCCGCTCGTCCGAGGGGGCCTCCGGAGCTTCTCCGGAGGCCCCCTTGTGCTCCCGCCCCACACCCCACCCGCGCGCCCCCGCGCCCTCTCCATCGTTCCCACGCCACGTCAGCCGCCCGGGTCAGCGCCCGCCGTAAGCCGCGCGTGGAGACTCCGTGCAGGTGGGCACCCCTTTCAACTGGCGTGGGCCTTACGGGAATAAAGTGGGGGCGCACCACGGGCGGTCCGCTGACGACCGCCCTTTCGCGTGCCTGTCACGTGACACGTTCATGGCAATTCACATCAGGGGGACTCGTTTCCATGCGATCCATACGTCCGCTGCTGGCCGTCACGGGCCTCGCCGCGGCCCTCTCGCTGACGGCCACGGCCTGCGGCCCGAGTGAGAACAGCGCGGCCGACAAGCCCGCCGCCTCCGCCACCGTCGGGGACGCCGGCGGCGATGCCGACCTCCCCGCCGACCTGGCCGACAAGCTCAAGGAGCACGGTGTCGACCTGGACAAGTGGAAGAACGGCGGGTGGAAGAACTGGGACAAGGACAAGTGGCTGAGTGAGGCCAAGGACTTCGTCAACCCGGTGATCGAGGGCCTGTGGAAGCCCGAGCGGATGAAGGAGGCCAAGTCCCCGCAGAAGACCATGGCCGCCGGTGACATCTCGGGCGACCAGGGCGTCACGGACCCGGAGCCGGCCCCGGTGAAGGCCGAACCGGAGGAGAAGCCGTACCACAAGAACGCGGCGCCGGTCGGCAAGGTGTTCTTCGATGCCCCCGAGGGCACGATGGTCTGCTCGGCCACCGTGATCAAGGACCCGAAGGCCCCGGGCAGGTCCAACCTCGTCTGGACCGCGGGCCACTGCGTGCACGCAGGCCAGGCGGGCGGCTGGTACCGCAACATCGCCTTCGTCCCGGCCTACAACGACCTCGGCAAGTCCTCGGCCCAGCTGGAGAACGCGAAGCCGCAGGAGATCGCCCCGTACGGCGTCTACTGGGCGGACTGGGTCTCGACCTCGGCCGAATGGATCACCCAGGGCGGCCCGACCGGTGGCGCGGGTGCTCCGTACGACTACGCCGTGATGCACGTCAAGCCCGAGAACGGCGGCAAGTCCCTCGAGGAGACCGTGGGCGCCGCCCTCGACGTCAACTTCGACGCCCCCGAGGCGAAGGACATCGACGCCATGGGCGCCTGGGGCTACCCGGCAGCCCCGCCGTTCGACGGCCTGCTCATGCACAAGTGCGTCGACCGCCCCGGGCGGCTGTCCATCAGCCCCGGCACGCCGACGATGTGGCGCATCGGCTGCACCATGACCGGCGGTTCCTCCGGCGGCGGCTGGTTCGCCGAGCAGCCGAACGGCAAGCCGGCGCTGGTCTCCAACACTTCGATCGGTCCGGTGACCGCGGGCTGGCTGGCCGGGCCGCGCCTGGGCGAGGGCGCCGAGGAGATCTACACGATGATGAGCGACAAGTTCGCCGGCCAGTGAGTCCCCTCCGGCAACGCTGAACGATCGAAGGCCCGCCCCCTCACCTGGAGGGGGCGGGCCTTCGGCCTTGGTCCGGGTCCGTCCGCCGTGTGGCGGATCAGTGCGTCGCCGGTACGTACGGCCCGAGTGCCGCGGCCAGTTCCTCGTGGACGCGCGCCTTGAGCAGCGTGCCCTCGGAGGTGTGCTCCTCGGAGAGCACCTCCCCGTCGGCGTGCACCCGCGAGACGAGCGCGCCCTGCGTGTACGGCACGAGGGCCTCGATCTCGACCTCGGGACGCGGCAGTTCGGCGTCGATCACCGCGAGCAGCTCGTCGATGCCCTGACCCGTGCGGGCCGATACGGCCATCGCGGTCCGCTCGATCCGCATCAGGCGCTGCAGCACCAGCGGATCGGCCGCGTCCGCCTTGTTGATCACCACGATCTCGGGCACGTCCAGCGCGCCGACCTCACGGATCACCTCGCGCACGGCGGCGAGCTGCTCCTCCGGAGCCGGGTGCGAGCCGTCCACCACGTGCAGGATCAGATCGGACTCGCCGACCTCCTCCATGGTGGAGCGGAACGCCTCGACCAGGTGGTGCGGCAGATGCCGGACGAATCCGACGGTGTCCGCCAGCGTGTAGAGCCTGCCGCTCGGGGTCTCGGCCCGGCGCACGGTCGGGTCCAGCGTGGCGAACAGTGCGTTCTCCACCAGGACACCGGCGCCGGTGAGTCGGTTGAGCAGCGAGGACTTGCCCGCGTTGGTGTATCCCGCGATCGCGACCGACGGGACCTTGTTCCGCCGGCGCTCCTGCCGCTTGATCTCGCGGCCCGTCTTCATGTCCGCGATCTCCCGGCGCATCTTCGCCATCTTCTCGCGGATCCGTCGCCGGTCCGTCTCGATCTTGGTCTCACCGGGGCCTCGGGTGGCCATGCCGCCGCTGCCGCCACCCATCTGCCGGGACAGCGACTGACCCCAGCCCCGGAGCCGGGGAAGCATGTACTGCATCTGTGCCAGCGCCACCTGTGCCTTGCCCTCTCGGGACTTGGCGTGCTGCGCGAAGATGTCGAGGATCAGGGCGGTGCGGTCGACCACCTTGACCTTGACGACGTCCTCCAGCTGGATCAGCTGGCCGGGGCTGAGCTCACCGTCGCAGACGACGGTGTCGGCTCCGCTCTCGAGCACGATGTCGCGCAGCTCCTGCGCCTTGCCCGAGCCGATGTAGGTGGCAGGGTCCGGCTTGTCACGGCGCTGGATGACGCCGTCGAGCACGAGCGCACCCGCCGTCTCGGCGAGCGCCGCGAGCTCCGCCAGGGAGTTCTCCGCATCCTGCACGGTCCCCGAAGTCCAGACGCCGACCAGCACCACGCGCTCCAGGCGCAGCTGCCGGTACTCGACCTCGGTGACGTCCTCGAGCTCGGTGGAGAGGCCCACCACGCGCCGCAGCGCGGCACGCTCGGTGCGGTCGAACTGATCGCCGTCCCGCTCTCCGTCGATCTCGTAGCTCCAGGCGACGTCCTCTTCCATCAGGGCATCGGCCCGAAGGCTCTCGGTGCGGTTCGTGTCCGCGAAGCTCTGCGCGTTCCTGGAAGGGGATGAAGAGGAGGTCATTGGATCCTTACGTCGATGGAAATACGGTACGGAAAGTACAGTACGCCGGTCACAACGCGTGACGGGCCGGAAAGATTCCCGATGGACTCCGGCAGGCCACGGCCCGGCGGCACCGCCCGTTGTGTCGATGGTCGCACGGTGCCACCACGGCCGTCACCCCGGTTTTACCCGCCGAAGCCACGGTCGACCCCCGGTCACCGGTCCACGCCGGGCCGCCCGAGTCCCGGCAGGGGGCTTCGCCCCCCGCCGACGGCCCGGCCCCGGTTACGCCTTTGGCTTCGGCGCTGCGCTGCGCCAGTCGGCGTGCCCGGGCATCTTCGGGGTCTTCTTCCCGTACAGCCACGCCTTGAAGAAGCCGGACAGATCACGGTCGGCGACCTTCGATGCGAGCTTCGTGAAGTCCGCCGTCGTCGCCGTCCCGTCCCTGTGCTCGGCGACCCAGCGACGCTCCAGCAGCTCGAAGGCGCTCTTCCCGATCTTCTGCCTGAGCGCGTACAGCACCAGTGCACTCCCGTCGTACACGACCGGCCGGAACAGTCCGATCTGCTGCCCCGGCTTCGACGGCTTGGGGGCCGCGGGCGGCCCGCCCGCCGCACGCCAGCTGTCCGAGTGCGTGTACGCCTGGCGCATCCGCGTCTCCAGGGACTGCTTTGCGTGCTCCTCCGCGTACAGGGCCTCGTACCAGCTGGCGTGTCCCTCGTTGAGCCAGAGATCCGACCAGCCGCGCGGTGTGACGCTGTTCCCGAACCACTGGTGGGCCAGTTCGTGGACCATGATCGAGTCGACGTACCACTTGGGGAACTCGGGGCGCGTGAAGAGCGACCGCTCGAAGAGCGACAGCGTCTGGGTCTCCAGCTGGAATCCCGTGTCGGCGGCGGCGACGAGCACACCGTACGTCTCGAAGGGGTAGCGCCCGACCTTGCGCTCCATCCACTCGATGTGCGCGGGCGTCTTCTTGAGCCAGGGTTCGAGGCTCTCGCGGTCGGCCGTCGGGACGACGTCCCGCACGGGCAGCCCGTGCGGGCCCTGGCGGCGGACGACGGCCGACTTTCCGATGCTGACCTGGGCGAGCTCGGTCGCCATCGGGTGCCGGGTGCGGTACAGCCAGGTCGCGGTCGAACCGGCCCGGGCCTTCGCCGCGAACTGTCCGTTGGCCACGGCCGTCAACTCGGCCGGGGCCGTGATGCGGAACGTGAAGTAGGCCTTGTCGGCCGGGTGGTCGTTGCAGGGGAAGACGCGGTGGGCGGCATCGGCCTGGTTCGCCATCGCCAGCCCGTCGGTGGTGCGGACCCAGCCACCGTCGCCCTTGCCCTTCGGGTCACTCGTGTGGGTGATGGTGATCCTCAGCGGTGCACCTGCCGCGACCGCGCCGCCGGCGGGCGCGATCACGAGGTCCTCACCGGCGGTTGCGAACTCGGCACTGCGGCCGTTCACTTCGACCTTCCGCACGGTGCCGCGGGTGAAGTCGAGGTTGATCCGCTCCAGGCGCTTGGTCGCCCGCGCGTCGATCTTCGTGACGGCATCCAGAAGCTTGCTGTTCGAACCCTTGTAAGTGAGCGCGATGTCGTACGCGAGGACGTCGTACCCCGGGTTGCCGAGGTGCGGGAAGAGCGGGTCGCCGATGCCGAGCGGTACGGGTTTGGGCGCGGGCAGTGCGGCGGCCACCAGGGTGACCGAGGCGGCGGCGAGCAGGGCGGCTCGCAGGCGTCGAGAGGTGAGCGGCATGCACCACCGCTACCAGTGCGATGATCCGGTTCGGCGACGGCGCGCTCCGCGCCCACCCGAACGGGCTCCGCCCGGGGGGCGGCAGACGTCCGCCCGCGGATTCCGTGACAGGCGTCCGCCCCGTGGATCAGGTCGTGCCCGCCGGATGCTGCGCGCGGCTCACGTCGTACACCCCGGCCACGTCGCGCATCGCCCGCATCAGCCCCGGAAGCCCGGCCGCGTCCGGGAGCTGCAGGGTGTACGTGTGCCGTACGCGCTGCTCGCTCGGCGGCTCCACCATGGCGGAGACGATCGCCGCGCCCGCCGTCGCGATGACCTCGGTGAGATCCGCGAGCAGTCGCGGCCGCCCGAACGACTCGGCGACGAGCGTGACCCGGCACTCGGCCGCGTCGCCCCAGCGCACACCGATGGGTGCCCGCCCCAGTCCCTGCATCCGGGCCACCGCGGGACACTCCACGCGGTGCACGGTGACGGCACCGCCGCGCACCGCGAAGCCGGTGACCGCGTCGGGCGGTACGGGAGTGCAGCAGCCCGCGAGGCGTACGGTCGCGCCCGGCAGGTCGGTCACCGCGTTCACGGCGGCCCGGCGGCCCGCGGTGACGGCCGTGGCCATGGGCGCACGCGGCGCGGCGGCCGGCGGCTTCGCGTCCTCCGGGTGCTCGGCCAGCCAGCTGCTGATGGCGATCCGCGCGGCGGGTGTCCGGACGTGCTCCAGCCATTCGGGCGACGGCCCCGACGGGGCGTCCTGGGCGAGCAGCAGCTGCACGGTGTCGCCGTCGCCGAGCTGGGTGCTGAGCGTGGCGAGTCTGCCGTTGACCCTGGCGCCGATGCAGGCGTGCGCCGCCTCGCCGTACTGCGCGTACGCCGCGTCCACGCAGCTCGCCCCGGCGGGGAGGCCGAGTGTGCCGCCGTCGGCGCGGAAGACGGTGATCTCGCGGTCCTCGGCGAGGTCCGCCTGCAGCGAGGTCCAGAAGGTGTCGGGGTCGGGGGCGGATTCCTGCCATTCCAGCAGCCGGGAGAGCCAGCCGGGCCGGGTCGGGTCGGCGCGCTCTCCGTCGGCGTTGTCCGACTGTTCCTGGCGGCGGGCCTCGCCCGGGTCGGGGCCGTCCGTCTCGGGACCGTCCGTCGCCGCGTACGGATTTCCGAGGGCGATCACGCCCGCCTCGGCGACCTTGTGCATCTGGTGGGTGCGGATGAGGACTTCGGCCACGGAGCCGTCGGGGCCGGCGACAGCGGTGTGCAGCGATTGGTACAGGTTGAACTTGGGGGCGGCGATGAAGTCCTTGAACTCCGAGATCAGCGGGGTGAAGCAGGTGTGCAGCTCACCGAGGACCGCGTAACAGTCGGCATCCTCGCCGACGAGGACGAGCAGCCGCCCGAAGTCCGTCCCGCGCAGCTCGCCGCGCTTGAGCCGGACGCGGTGCACGGAGACGAAATGGCGGGGCCGGATGAGGACTTCGGCCTGGATCCCGGCTTCCCGCATCACGGACCGTACGCTCTCGGCGATGGCTCCGAGCGCGTCGGCGGCGTCGGCGTTCTCCGCGATGACCGCACGCGTGCGTTCGTACTCCTCGGGGTGGAGGATCGCGAAGACCAGGTCCTCCAGTTCGGTCTTGAGGGCCTGTACGCCGAGCCGTTCGGCGAGCGGGATGAGCACGTCCCTGGTCACCTTGGCGATGCGGGCCTGTTTCTCGGGGCGCATCACGCCGAGCGTGCGCATGTTGTGCAGCCGGTCGGCGAGCTTGATCGACATGACCCGGACGTCGTTGCCGGTGGCGACGAGCATCTTGCGGAAGGTCTCGGGTTCGGCCGCGGCCCCGTAGTCGACCTTCTCCAGCTTGGTGACGCCGTCGACGAGGTAGCAGACCTCGTCGCCGAACTCGGCGCGCACCTGATCGAGCGTCACCTCGGTGTCCTCGACGGTGTCGTGGAGCAGCGATGCTGTCAAGGTCGTGGTCTCCGCGCCCAGTTCGGCGAGGATGAGGGTCACGGCGAGCGGATGCGTGATGTACGGCTCGCCGCTCTTGCGGAACTGGCCGCGGTGCGAGGACTCGGCGAGGACGTAGGCCCGGTGCAGGATGGCGAGATCGGCGTCGGGGTGGTGGGCGCGGTGAGCCTCCGCGACGTGTCCGATCGCGTCGGGCAGCCGGTCCCGTGCCGCGGGGCCGAGCAGCGCCGCCCGGCCCAGCCGACGGAGGTCGATCCTCGGGCGGCCGCGCCGGCGACTGGGCGCATCAGGGTTGGTGGCCTCTGCACTCATGGGGCACCTCCGGCAGCGTCGACCGGCGGTGGGAGCGGCAGGCTTGCCCTCCGGGCCGGTGCTTGATGCTACCGAGCCCACCACGTGGCGGAGTCCGGCTCTCGCTCAGCGTGAACCGGATCACCCATTCGAGCGAAGCTCTATGCGACTGCCGTTTGGCTGTCCGACGTGTCCGGGCCGCTCCGGGCCGCCCGGGCCAGGCCAGAACCAGGCAGCCCGGACCACGTCGCTCAGGCAGGCTCGATCAGGCCGGGGTCGATCAGGCCCTCGGCGACGATCACCGCCGGGCCGGTCATCTCGATCTCGCCGTCGGGGTGCTCGGTGATCACGAGCCGCCCGCCGGGAAGATCCACCGTGTACGTCACCGGGGACCCGGTCACGGCCGGGTCGGCGCCGTCCCTGCGCGCCGCCGCGACAGCGACGGCGCAGGCGCCGGTGCCGCACGAGCGGGTCTCGCCCGAGCCGCGCTCGTGGACGCGCATGGCAACATGACGCGGGCCGCGGTCGACGACGAACTCGACGTTCACCCCTTCGGGATACACCTCGGCCGGGGAGTAGGGCGGCACGGAGAGCAGTTCGCCCGCATGGTCCAGATCCTCGACGAAAGCGACCGCGTGCGGATTGCCCATGTTCACATTGCGGGCCGGCCAGCTGCGGCCGCCGACGCTGACCGTGACGCCGTCCTCGGGGAGGACGGCACGGCCCGTGGAGACCGTGATGTCGCCGGTGGCGGAGCCGCTGTCGGACACGGCCTTGGCGATGTGCACCCGCTTCACGCCGCCGCGCGTGGCGACCGCGAGATCGCCGGCGTCCACCAGGCCGGCACGCTGCAGATAGCGGGCGAACACCCGTACGCCGTTGCCGCACATCTCGGCGATCGAGCCGTCCGCGTTCCGGTAGTCCATGAACCATTCGGCCTCGCCGGCCTGGGAGCGCGCCTCGGGGTGGGCGGCGGAGCGCACGACGTGCAGCAGGCCGTCCCCGCCGATGCCCGCGCGCCGGTCGCAGAGCGTGGCGACGACGGACGCGGGCAGCTCGATCGCGTTGTCCGGGTCCGGGACGATCACGAAGTCGTTTTCGGTGCCGTGGCCCTTGAGGAAGGCGATCGGCGAGGTCTCGGAGATGGTCACTCGCCCATCGTACGGGGCGGCTCCGACAGCCTGCGGGGCCGGGCGACCCGCCAGGTCCGGCACCCAACGGGGCTCTCCCGGGTCCGGCACTCAGCGGAGCCGGGCGACCCGCCAGACCGCGAGCGCGACCAGCGCGCCCACGACGACGACATATAGGGCGATCACACGCCAGTCCGGCCGCTCCCCCGAGCCCCGCTCCGGGAGTCCTGGCCAGGTGTGGCCGACCCGGCGGGCGGCCATCATGCCCCAGCCGGCGGCGCAGCTGCTGATCAGCAGTCCGAGCATGGCGACGACCGCGCCGCCGTCCCCGGAGCCGAAGGCGAGGGGGAACGCGAACATGAGCGAGCCGACGGCCGCGAGCCCGACGATGGGAGCGAGCTGCCAGATCCTCAGCCGGCGCTGCGGCCGGAGCTCGACCTCGACCTCCGCGCCGACCACGACCCCGGTCCCGGCGTCGTCCAGGGGCAGGTCCAGCGTGACGTCCAGAGCGTCGTCAGGACCGTCCGGGCTCAGACGCGGTGCGCCCTGCCGAGCTTCCTGATCTCTTTCGCGAGGGCCGGCCTCCATCGCCACGCGCCCTCCCAACTCGGACTCCACTGGTGGATCGATGCTTGATGATGGCATGGCCCCGGCCGCCGGAATGACGGGCAGGGCGTCCCGATGCCATCACGTGATCAGGCTGTGACCGCTCGTTCGACCAACGCCAGGGCACGCCCGGGGAGTTCCGTGCGGTCGGCGACGGCCCCGCTCAGCCAGTGGACACGCGGGTCGCGGCGGAACCACGAGTCCTGGCGGCGCGCGAAGCGTTTGGTGGCGCGTACGGTCTCGGCGCGCGCCTCGTCCTCGGTGCACTCTCCCGCGAGCGCCGCGAGGACCTGCTGATAGCCGAGCGCGCGGGATGCCGTGCGCCCCTCGCGCAGTCCCTGCGCCTCCAGGGCGCGCACCTCGTCGACGAGTCCCGCCTCCCACATGCGGTCCACCCTCAGGGCGATGCGCTCGTCGAGTTCGGGACGCTCGACGTCGACGCCGATCTGGACGGTGTCGTACACGGCGTCATGGCCGGGGAGGTTCGCGGTGAAGGGCTTGCCGGTGATCTCGATGACCTCGAGCGCGCGGACGATGCGGCGGCCGTTGCTGGGCAGGATCGCGCGGGCCGCATCGGGGTCGGCGGCGGCGAGGCGGGCGTGCAGGACGCCGGAGCCGCGCTCCTCCAGCTCGGCCTCCAGTCGCGCACGCACCTCGGGGTCGGTGCCGGGGAACTCGAGGGCGTCGATCGCTCCGCGTACGTACAGCCCGGAGCCGCCGACGAGCACGGGGGTGCGCCCCTCGGAGAGCAGCCGGTCGATCTCCGCGCGGGCCAGCTTCTGGTACTCGGCGACGCTCGCCGCCTCCGTGACGTCCCAGATGTCGAGGAGGTGGTGCGGGATGCCGGCGCGCTCCTGCGGTGTCAGTTTGGCGGTGCCGATGTCCATCCCGCGGTACAGCTGCATCGAGTCGGCATTGACCACCTCGCCGCCGAGCTGCTGGGCCAGATGGACGCCCAGATCGGACTTTCCGGCCGCGGTGGGACCGACGACGGCGATGACCCGCGGTGCGGGAGCTGCACTTCTCACCGCCCCAGTCTCGCAAACCTCGCGGGCCGTCCCCGAACGAGCTACGTGACGGCGTACGACCATGGTCGTTGCCTGTTGCGAGGTTCCGGCGGCCGGTTTCGGACCGGCACCCCCGGGCGGCGCCATGGGACGCCCCGGGCGGGGCGGAATTTCGCCCACACGAGTACGCTATGGAGTGGATATGGGCGTTTTTGCAAGGTTTCGCCGGAAGGGCAAGGAAACTGCCGAGGCGTCAACCGCGGGTGGCTCGGCCGGCACTCTGACGGCCGAGTCCGATTCCGAGGGCGGGGCTGCGGCCGGCACCGAGTCCGATTCCGGGGCGGCGTCCGCGGAGGCGCCCGAGGCGGCAGCGGCCGCTTCGGTGTCCGCGTCCGAGGAGGCGGGGGCACCCGCCGCGGAGAGCGTCGAGATTCCGAAGCAGCAGTCCGCCGAGGAGGCCGCGGACAACGAAGCCGGAGAGGGCGCCCGGAAGTAGATCCCACGAGAGATCCCACAAGCGAAGGTGACCCATGGGCTTCCTGGACACGCTGAAAACCAAGCTCGCCCCCGCGAAGGACAAGGTCTCCGACTTCGCGCACCAGCACGGGGACAAGATCGAGAAGATCGAGCACGGTCTGGAGAAGGCGGCGCAGAAGGTCGACCACCGGACCAAAGGCAAGTACAGCGACAAGATCGAGTCGGGCACCGGCAAGGCCAAGGAGGCACTGGACCGTCTCGCCCACAGGGACGAAGGCACCGAGCGGAAGGACGAGGGGACGATGCCCCCGGCCTCCTGAGACGGTGACGCGCCGACGCGACGAGGCGTGGGCGGAGGAACGGCGGACGGCCGCGGAGTCAAAAACTTCGCGGCCGTCCGCCGTTTCGCGGCGGGGGTTGTCCCTGGCGGTCAGCGATCAGCCGTGGGCCTTGAGCCCTGCCGCCGGGACGCTCCCGGTGGTCCTCAGGACCAGGCGGCCACGAAGTAGCCGACGCCGTACGGAGCGTCCTCGTACAGCAGCTGCCCGGCGAGGTCCGCGCCCTCGGCGGCGCCCGCGAGCACCTGCCAGGGAGCGCGGCCCGCCGCCTTCAGCTCGTACGCGAGTGACGCGTCCAGCGCCTTGAGCGCCGCGGTGTCCGCCGCGCCGAGGGCCCGGGCCGTCCCGGCGTCGAAGGCGGCGGCCCGCTCGTCCAGGTAGCCGGGCGCCTTCAGGGTGCGGCAGGCGCTGCCGTCGCCCATGACCAGCAGCGCGACGCGCGGCGCGAGGGCGGCGAGCTCACGGCCGGTCTCGGCGCAGCGCTCCGCCGCCAGCTCCTGGTCGACGCCCATGCCCTCGACCGGGGCGTCGGCCCATCGCACCCGCTCGAGCAGCCAGGCGGCGACGGCGAGCGACGCGGGAAGCGGACGCTCGGGCACCCCGGAACCGGGCGACGCCGTGGATCCGGACGCATCCGGGCCGGACTCCGCAGAACCGGGCCCCCCGAGACGTACGCCGACATCGACCCCGAAGCCCTTGAAGGAGCCCCACGCACCCTGGGGGTACGCGCCCTGCTCGTCGCCCGCGGCGGGGCCGACAACGACGAGCCGGTCCGGGCGCGACGCGGCGAGCACGCTCAGCGCATCCGCGCACGCGGTCCTGGCGGCGTCGAGCTCGGGTGCGGCTCCTGAGGCCACATCGGGCACGAGGAGCGGAGGGCAGGGGCAGACGGCGGCGGCGACGAGCATGATCGCAGCCTAGTGGCTGGGGCCCGTCCGCTGGACGGGCCCCAGGACGTGGCCGTGGTCAGCCGACCGCCGAGCAGCCGCCCATCGCGGCCGGGAGCGGTGCCGGGACGCCGATCGTCGGGATGCCCAGCATGACGCCCGCCGGCTGGGGCGGGGCGGCGTTGCGCTTCTCCCAGGCGTCGCCCGCGCGGGTGCGCCGAACCGCCGTCGTCGGGCCCTCGGCCAGCAGGTGGTGCGGGGCCGCGTACGTGATCTCGACGGTGACGACGTCGCCGGGACGCACCTCGGTCCCGGGCTTGGTGAAGTGCACGAGGCGGTTGTCGGGGGCCCGGCCCGACAGGCGGTGGGTGGCGCCGTCCTTGCGGCCCTCGCCCTCCGCGACCATGACCTCCAGGGTCCGGCCGACCTGCTTCTTGTTCTCCTCCCAGGAGATCTCCTCCTGGAGGGCGACCAGCCGCTCGTAGCGCGCCTGGACGATCTCCTTGGGGATCTGCCCCTCCATCTCGGCGGCCGGGGTCCCGGGCCGCTTGGAGTACTGGAAGGTGAAGGCCTGCGCGAAGCGTGCCTCGCGCACGACGTGCAGGGTCTGCTCGAAGTCCTCCTCGGTCTCGCCGGGGAAGCCCACGATGATGTCGGTCGAGATCGCGGCGTGCGGGATCGCGGCGCGGACCTTCTCGATGATGCCGAGGTAACGGTCCTGCCGGTACGAGCGGCGCATCGCCCTGAGCACCGTGTCCGAGCCCGACTGGAGCGGCATGTGCAGCTGCGGCATCACGTTCGGGGTCTCCGCCATCGCGGCGATCACGTCGTCCGTGAAGTCGCGCGGGTGCGGCGAGGTGAAGCGGACCCGCTCCAGGCCCTCGATCTTTCCGCAGGCGCGCAGCAGCTTGCTGAACGCCTCTCGGTCGCCGATGTCGGAGCCGTACGCGTTGACGTTCTGGCCGAGCAGGGTGATCTCGGAGACGCCCTCGGCGACGAGCGCCTCGACCTCGGCGAGGATGTCGCCGGGCCGGCGGTCCTTCTCCTTGCCGCGCAGGGCGGGGACGATGCAGAACGTACAGGTGTTGTTGCAGCCGACGGAGATCGAGACCCAGGCGGCGTAGGCGGACTCGCGTCGCGTCGGGAGCGTGGAGGGGAACGCCTCCAGCGACTCGGCGATCTCGACCTGTGCCTCTTCGAGGACCCGGGCGCGCTCCAGCAGGACCGCCAGCTTGCCGATGTTGTGCGTACCGAAGACGACGTCGACCCAGGGCGCCTTCTTGACGATGGTGTCGCGGTCCTTCTGGGCCAGACAGCCACCGACGGCGATCTGCATCCCGGGGCGGGCGGCCTTCATGGGGGCGAGCCGGCCGAGGTTGCCGTACAGCCTGTTGTCGGCGTTCTCCCGCACCGCGCAGGTGTTGAAGACGATGACGTCGGCCTCACCCTCGCCGGTGCCTTCGGGCGCACGCACATAACCTGCGTCCTCCAGCAGGCCCGAGAGCCGCTCGGAGTCGTGGACGTTCATCTGGCACCCGTAGGTGCGCACCTCGTATGTTCCCTTGACGTCCACTGCTTCGCTCCGGTCGCTGCTGGTCATTCCTCCAGGGTAAGGGGGCGCCGGGGAAGGTCTGTCCCCGAGCCGGTCGGCGGGATCGGGCTGCGGGGATCCGGGGTCAGGACGGCTCGCTCACGGCCTCCTCGCCCGAGCTATCCGGGGCCTCGACGGAGCAGGTGAGCTCGCCGTCCCGGACGCCGCAGACGACCGTGTCGCCGGGGCTGACGGTCCCGTCGAGCAGCATGTTCGACAGCCGGTTGTCCAGCTCGGACTGGATCGTGCGGCGCAGCGGCCGGGCACCGAACTCGGGCTGGTAGCCGCGGTTGGCCAGCCACTCCTTTGCCGTCTCGGTGATCTCGAGACCGATCTTCTGCGCGTGCAGCCTGCGGCGGCTGCGTTCCAGCAGCAGATCGACGATCCGGATCAGGTCGGCCCGGGTCAGGGCGTGGAAGACGACGATCTCGTCGATCCTGTTGAGGAACTCGGGCCGGAAGTGCGCCCGCAGCTCGGCCATGAGGTCGTCCCTGATCTCGTCGACCGAGCCCTCGTGGTCGAGGATGTGCTTCGACGCGATGTTGCTGGTCATGATCACCACGGTGTTGCGGAAGTCGACCGTGCGGCCCTGCGCGTCCGTCAGCCGCCCGTCGTCCAGGACCTGCAGCAGCAGGTTGAAGATGTCCGGGTGCGCCTTTTCGACCTCGTCGAAGAGCAGGACGCTGTAGGGCTTGCGGCGTACCGCCTCGGTGAGCTGCCCGGCCTCCTCGTAGCCGACGTATCCCGGCGGGGAGCCGACGAGCCGGGAGACGGTGTGCTTCTCCTGGAACTCGCTCATGTCGAAGCGGACCATCCGGTCCTCCTCGCCGAAGAGCAGTTCCGCGAGCGCCTTGGCCAGTTCGGTCTTGCCGACACCGGTGGGGCCGAGGAAGAGGAAGCTGCCGGTGGGACGGTCCGGGTCGCCCATGCCGGCCCGGCCGCGGCGTACGGCCTGGGCGACGGCGGTGACCGCCTCGTCCTGGCCGATCACTCGCTTGTGCAGGGCTTCCTCGAGCTTCATCAGCCGTTCGCGCTCGGTCTCGGTGAGCTGCGAGACGGGAATCCCGGTGCGCCGGGAGAGGATCTCGGCGATGTCCTCGGCGGTGACGGCGCCGACCTGCTCCCGCTCCTCGCCGAGACCGGCGAGTTGGCGCTCGGTCTCCTGGATGCGCTGCTTGAGCTCGGCCGCGCGCTCGTAGTCCTCATTGCTGACGGCCTCGTCCTTCTCCCTGCTGAGTCCGGTCAGGCGGTCCTGGAGGTCGGCGGCCTCGGTGCTGCCGCCCGCGCCGCGCAGTGCCACTCGCGCCCCCGCCTGGTCGATGAGGTCGATGGCCTTGTCGGGCAGGAAGCGGTCGGTGATGTAGCGGTCGGAGAGCGCGGCCGCCGCGTCGATGGCCTCGTCGGTGATGCGCACCTGGTGGTGCGCCTCGTAGGAGTCGCGCAGCCCGCGGAGGATCTCGATGGTCTCCTCCACCGTGGGCTCCCGCACCATCACGGGCTGGAAGCGGCGCTCGAGGGCGGCGTCCTTCTCGATGTTCTTGCGGTACTCGTCGATGGTGGTCGCCCCGACGAGACTGAGGTCGCCGCGGGCCAGGGCGGGCTTGAGGATGTTGCCGGCGTCCATGGCGCCCTCGCCTCCGCTCCCGGCGCCGACGACGGTGTGCACCTCGTCGATGAACAGGATGATGTTCTTCTCCGCGGCGGTGACCTCGTCGATCACCTTCTTCAGCCGTTCCTCGAAGTCGCCGCGGTACCGGGACCCGGCGACGAGTCCCGCCATGTCGAGGGCGACGACCCGCCGGTCCTTCAGCGCCTTGGGTACGTCACCGGACACGATCCGCTGGGCGAGGCCCTCCACGATGGCGGTCTTGCCGACGCCGGGTTCGCCGATCAGGGCGGGATTGTTCTTCGACCTGCGGGAGAGGACCTCCACGGTCTGCTCGATCTCCTCGGCGCGCCCGACGACCGGGTCGAGCCGTCCGCTGCGGGCCTCGTCGGTGAGGTCGCGGCCGTATTCGTCGAGCGTGGGGGTGCCGCTGTGACCGCCCGCGGCCGCCCGCTGCCCTCCCGGGCGCGCCCCCAGCGCGCCGGGCGATGCTCCTTCGGATCGCAGCGCCCGTCCGGCGTCGGAGCGCGGGTCCTCCAGCAGCGCGGCGAGGATGTGCTCCGGGCCGATGTACGAGGCCCCGGCTGCCTGGGAACGCGCGTGGGCGGCGAGCAGCGCGCGCTTCGCGGCAGGAGTGAGGGCGGGGTCCCCCGACCCGGTGCCGGACGGCAGTGCCTCGCTCAGATCCTCCGCGATCTTGTCCGGATCGGCACCGGCCTGTTCCAGCACATGCCGGGCCGACGGTGTCCGGGTGGCGGCCCACAGCAGATGCACGGTGTCCAGGTCACAGCCGTCCTGAGCCGCACGGGCGCCCGCAGCCGCCAGCAGCTCGTGCGAGGACTCGCTGAGGAGGCGGCCGATGGGCACCCGTTGCACAGCCGGCGGAGAGGCCGCCGGGCTCATGCCGAAGAAGCGGTTGAAGAGCTCGGAGAAGGGGTCGCCTGATTCGAAAATCCCCCGTTCCGTGTCCGTAGCCGCTGGTCAGGCAGCTCCTTCTGTTTGGAGGGTGACTTGGTAGCCGAGTTGGTTGAGCTGGCTCACCAGGCGTCGGGTCTGCCTGGCCCGGCCGGTGCGTTCGATGAAGTACTGGCCGC